>NZ_JAGGQX010000003.1:0-22644 GCF_018613095.1 Bacillus sp. ISL-75 | reverse complement strand
ATTACAAGGAAGTACCGAGAATGATATCACAAGTGAGCGTAAACTTTAAAAGTAAGCTGCTGAGGCTCTTTTGGAATATGAGTCTCTCCGTCTAAAAAATGCACGTCAAATTGTGCAATCTGGACAATCTTTCAGTCGCTCTTTTGGACGATAATAGTAGAGTAGGCGGTTAAAAAGGAATATTAAATTAAACTACCCAATAATGATGGGGTAGTAATACTGAATGAGCTACTATTTTATCAGTTCCAAGAACGATACTTTTCGGAACCTTTACTAAGCTCCCTCAGTACGATTTAATTTTCTCTCGAATACTCGTAACTTTAACTTGATACTTTAGGCAAAATAGAAAAGTAAATCATAAAAGGAGATCTATATATGAACCGTGTTGAAAAGAGCAAGGAAAAATACAAACAACTATTTGGGAATGGAGTACCTGCCGCATACGCTACCGACTCTGATTTTCAAGACATCCTGAGCCGATTTGTTTTTGGGGAAGTTTTTTATCAAGGTAATCTGGATGACAAACATCGTGAGCTTATCACTCTGGTTGTGCTTGCGACCAATCAAACATTACCTCAATTAAAGGCTCATGTTCTAGCTGCGCTGAATGTTGGGCTGACTCCGGTTGAAATCAAGGAGGCGGTTTACCAATGTGCTCCATACATTGGATTTCCGAAAACGCTAAACGCCATAAATGAAGTCAATGAGGTTTTCAAATCCAACAATATTACATTACCACTTGAAAGCCAAAAACAAGTTGAAGAAGACAATCGTTTTGATAAAGGTCTTGCAACTCAAGTAGAGATATTTGGAGATATCATTGCAAAGATGCGGGAAGGTGCCCCAGCAAACCAAAAGCATATTCAGGATTATCTTTCTTCTTTTTGCTTTGGAGATTTCTACACCCGTTGCGGGCTTGATTTGAAAACACGGGAGTTGTTGACACTCTGTATCGTTAGTGCGTTGGGTGGTGCAGAAGGTCAAGTAAAAGCACATGTGCAGGGGAACAAAAATGTTGGCAATGACAAGGAAATCTTAATTACCGCCATCACCCACTGCATTCCCTATATGGGCTTTCCGAGAACACTAAACGCATTAAATTGTATTAACGAAATTATTCCTGAAAACTAAGAAAGGGTGTTAGGAGGTATCCAACTGTATCGTTATCAATCAATAATTGTCTTTTACTCCCGTGCGGACAATGTCGTCAACTTAAGAACTAAGTTAAAAATATTCAAGTTAAAGGAAGGATTAAAATGATTAGACATATTTTTATTGCACCAATTAAAAAAGGCATAACAGAAGAAAAACTGAATAAAGAAATAAATTTGTTGAAAGCGATGAAGGATAATATTCCTGAAATCATTGATCTGACAATAGGAAAAAATACAGGCTGGGTTGGTGGCGAAAACGCAGTAACGATGGTTGTAGATCTGAAGGATAAAGAGGCGTTTGAAGCCTATATGGTGCATCCGTATCATGTATTCATAAACAGCATAAATGGAACAGAGGATGATTGCTTTGTCACCAGCGGATTATATTCCGCGCAAATAGAATATGAGAATTGAAGTTTTATGAACATATTAGTACGAGCATATGGGAAATCAGGACGCACAATTATTTTAGAGGCTGAAAAACGTGGTCATGAGGTATTAGCAGTAGCACACAGAAAACATGATGAAAAGATTATAAAAACATATTAATCAAAGACATCATGGATTTAACCAAAGAAGATATTGCAGGCTATGATGCCATTATTGACGGAGTAATTGCTTGGGTACCAGAAACTTTCTACGTGCATACTGACGGTGTTTCTCATATTGCGAATTTGCTTGATAGTAGCAACACACGCTACATCAAAATTGGTGGAACAGGTACATTGTTTATAAATAAAGAGCATACAAAATATTTCAAAGACTGGGAAAACTTTATGGAAGAACTTAAACCATTAGCAGAAGTCTTGGTTCAAAGTTTGGAACGCTTGCGCTCATATTCAAACATTGCTTGGACTTATGCGACACCAGCATTTAATTATGACGTTGAAAGAGAAGCGACAGGTAAATATCATTTTGATGGCGTAGAATTTAGTATTGAGGATATTCCAACAAGCCATATAGCTATGCTGATTTTGCCAGTGCGTTAATTGATATTTTGGAAAATGGTTCTTATGTTCGTCAGAGAATGACAATTGTTGGTGATGAACTGTAAAAATAGAAAAGTAGTTCAGCGAGTATTCGTGCTTGCTGAATTCAGATAATAGGGAGCAAAGAAGATGAACAAAGAATTTCTTGATAAAGTTGTTTTAGTCACAGGTGCAGGCTCTGGCATTGGAAAAGAAATTGCGGCTCAATTTGCCGAACAAGGAGCAAAGGTTGTTATTATTGGAAGAAATGAATCAACCTTGAAAGAATCTGCCGCACAAAACGAGAATATTCACTATCGTGTAACAGACTTAAGCGTTTCTAGTCAGTTAACTCAGTTAGTGGAACAAGTAAAAAATGATTTTGGTAAACTAGACGTACTTGTCAATAATGCTGGTTGGGCACCAATTACACCACTTGGAAAAATTCAAATGTCAGAATACGAAGCAGCTTTTGACACAAATGTTCGAGGAGTTTTAGATTTAACGCAACAAGCACTTCCTCTTTTAAAAGAAAGTAAAGGAAATATTATTAATATCTCCTCAACCGTAGCTAGACAACCTTTAGCTAATATGTCTGTTTATTCAGCTAGTAAGGCAGCTCTTAAAGCGATGACAAAATCTTGGTCGAAAGAATTGGCACAAGTTGGTATTCGCGTAAATGCGGTAACAGTTGGTCCAATTGAAACACCTATTTATGATAAAACAGATTTGACACCTGAAGAAGCGAAAGCACATCACGATAATGTTGAAAAGATGATTCCATTAGGTTATTTTGGACAACCAGAAGATGTTGCTTATCCTGTCTTGTTCTTGGCTTCAGATAAATCTCGCTTCATTACTGGTGCGGATTTGGCAGTGGATGGTGGAATGCTTGCTTAAACGATGAAGTATATTGGTAGTTTAATCGTTTAGTAAATAATCAAAGTAGACAAGACTAGAAAAACTTGTCTACTTTGATTCTTTTTATGGATTTGTAGGACGAACTGGTTCTAAATTAAAATGTTACAACCAAAAAATTTAAAACTATTGACTTCGTGTTGCTCGAAGGTTGTATGCTTGTAATTATTCAAGGCTGAAATTAAATCCCTATGATAAATCATGTAAAGTTAGAGGGCTTTATTTCGAAGTCTTCGAATGACTTTGGTTTTTCAAATAATGAAGAAAGGCGTGATACGCAATGAAATTAGTCAAATTACAAAATGATAAAATCCCTACGATTGCTCTTGGTACATGGTCATGGGGCACTGGTGCAATCGGTGGGGATGAGATTTTTGGAAATTATTTTACAGAAACGGATTTAAAGCCAGTATTTGATGCCGCGATGGATGCTGGATTCAATTTATGGGATACAGCTGCTGTATATGGGATGAACGCTTCAGAGAACATTTTGGCATGTTTTATCAAAGGCAGGGAGGATGTGCTAATCTCCACTAAATTCACTCCACAATTGGCAGGAGACAATGACAACGCTGTTGAGGAACTTCTGGAAGAAAGCCTAAACCGGCTCGGCGTGGATTACGTGGATATTTATTGGATACACAACCCGGCAGATGTGGAAAGATGGACACCAAAACTTATCCCTTTAATGAAAAGTGGAAAAGTGAAACATGTAGGGGTCTCCAATCATAATCTGGACGAAATTAAATTGGCAGCCAGTATCTTGGCGGAAGAAGGACTGAAAATCTCAGCTGTCCAAAACCATTACAGCTTACTTTACCGTTCATCGGAAGAAGCAGGAATTATTGATTACTGCAATGAAAATAATATGGTGTTCTTTTCATATATGGTACTGGAACAAGGTGCATTAACTGACAAATACAATTCGAAAAATCCTATGCCGAGTGGCACCAGAAGAGGCGAGGCATTTAATACAGATGTGCTTACTAAGATCGAAAGTTTAGTCCAAGTAATGAGAGAAATCGGCATTAGACACAATGCATCAACTGCACAAATTGCAACAGCTTGGTCCATTGCAAAAGGAACGGTACCGATTATTGGTGTTACGAAAACGTCGCATATTGAGGATGCAATAAAAGCTGCCGAGGTCAATTTGACAGCACGGGACATCCTCGAACTTGAAGAAGCGGCAAAAGAAACTGGCGTTGAGGTTAGAGGCGATTGGGAAAAACCTATGATTTAACATCTCAATGAATCAGTCTACTTTCGCAGCTATTGCGAGTTACATGACAGAGAAATTACAAATGAACTATTGATGCAACGTTATCATATTGATTCGGCAAGCGCATATCGTTGTGCTAATCTTGTATCTACTGATGAATTTGCTCAAAAAAAGGGAGCAATTATAATTACAGGTGGAGGTTTTGCAAAAACTTTTCAACCGATTTTGGCTTTAATTCCACTATGTATAGATAAAGCAGCATTAAATGCAATGAATATAGTATTACATCATAAAACTTGAACCACGAGGTATATTTGTTGGCAGTGTTCTTGTAAGTGGTGTAATTGAGCCAAATACGCATTATGAACCAGCGTTAATAGTTGAAGTTTATTGGAAGATGTCACAGAACGGAAAGAATATGAAGTAGTTTATTAAAGATACACCGAAGGAGACTTATTGCAGAGATTCTTTGAAAGAAACGCTGCATGCTTATAAAAATAGAAAATGGAGGACACCACAATGGAATTTACAACACTCAGTAACGGAGTGAAGATGCCAATGGTCGGCTTCGGTGTGTATCAGGTTCCAGACGCTGCACAGTGTGAACGGGTTGTTCTGGATGCGTTCCATGCAGGTTACAGATTGGTAGACACCGCCGAAGCATAGATGAACGAGGAGGCTGTTGGTATTGCACTAAAAAAAAGCGGACTGAAACGGGAAGATGTTTTCATCACATCAAAAATCTGGATTTCAAACTTTGGCTATGAGAAGACAAAGAAAGCCTATGAAGCAGCACTTAAGAGATTGGATATGGAGTATATGGATTTGATTCTTCTGCACCAGTCTTTGTCGGATTATTACAGTGCATGGAGAGCCTTGGAAGAGCTATATAAAGAGGGAAAGGTTCGGTCAATTGGTGTTTCCAATTTCTATCCGGAACGTCTGACGGACCTTTGCATGAATGCTGAGATTAAACCGATGATCAATCAGATTGAATGCCATCCGTTTTTTCAGAGGGAGACAGACCTTGAGTGTGCAAAGCATTTTGGCGTAAAGCTTGAGGCGTGGGCACCGTTTGCGGAAGCAGGAAGAGGAATTTTTACAAATGATGTACTGACGAAGATTGCGGCAAACCACGAAAAGACAGTCGCACAGGTTATCCTTCGTTGGAATGTGCAGCGTGGTGTTGTCGTGATTCCGAAGTCTGTTCATAGGAACCGCATCGAGGAAAACATCAACATCTTCGACTTTGAACTTTCTGATGATGAAATGAAGCAGATTGCTACTCTTGATACTGGACATACGGAGATTATCGACCACTATGACTGGAAGATTGCCAAGATGTTAAATGAAGTAAAGGGCAGAGAATTAGGAGGTAACTCAAAATGGAAATGATTACATTGAACGATGGAAACAAGATTCCACTAGTCGGCTTTGGCGTATTTATGATACCGAATGATGGACCAACTTATGATGCAGTACATACTGCATTGAAAGCAGGATACCGACATATAGACACTGCTGCGGCATATTTTAATGAGGAAGATGTAGGTAAGGCTATCCGTGACAGCGGTATTCCGAGAGAGGAGATTTTTATTACCAGCAAGCTCTGGCTCCAGGATTACGGATATGAGCAGGCGAAGAAAGGAATTGCCAGATCTCTCCGTAAGCTGAACATGGATTACATCGATTTATATCTGATTCATCAGCCTTATGGAGATGTGCCCGGGGCTTGGAAAGCAATGGAAGAGGCAAAAGCTGAAGGAAAGTTGAAATCTATTGGTGTCAGCAACATGACTCCGAAGATTTGGAACGAGTTTGTACCGCAGTTTGCCACGAAGCCTGCTGTCAATCAACTGGAATTCAATCCGTTCTTCCAGCAGAAGGCAATCCGTGAGATCATGGCAAAAGATGATGTGGCGCTGGAGGCATGGTATCCGCTAGGACATGGAGATGCAAATCTGCTTTCCAATCCGGTGATCACAAAGCTAGCAGAAAAATACGGAAAAAATGTTGGACAGATTATTTTAAGATTTGAAGTTCAGGAGGGTGTTATCACTCTGCCAAAGTCTGCAAATCCAGAGAGAATCAATACTAATCTTGATGTCTTCGACTTTGAATTGACCGATGCGGAAATGGATGAAATGCGTGGTCTTGATACCGGAAAAGGTGCTCATAATCCGGATGCACCGGGACTCCGTGAAGCCTTAATGTCTGCATTTAAGATCGAAGATTAAGGATATACGGAATGCAGGAATGAAGTGAAATAATTGATCATTTTACTTCCGATATGGCTAGGATGTTAAACGAATGGAAAATTCATGAATAATTAATAATGAAACAATTGTATTGGTTGATATTTAATGCTTTTATTCATCAAAAAACCGATTTTCCAATTAGGAAATTCGGTTTTTCCATTTTGAAGACATTACCAATAAGGAGGAATAACAATAATGAGAAAGGATTTCCGAGGCGAATCAACCAATAACAATTTTATCAAAGAAACTAACGGCACTGCTGTTGTTGTCGGTGCGTCGCTTTCTGGACTAATGACTGGGATTGCTCTTTCACGAGCTGGATTAAATGTCACCATTTTAGAGAGAGCTGGAGCGAAACCACGTAGTGGAGCTGTTCTTCAAGTTGACAGTGGAGAAATTGATCGAACTAAAACAGCGAAACTTTTAAGAAAACTTGCTTCTGGTGGAATTAGGTCTGCTGAGGCTTGGTCATCTATACATTTTCGACTACGCACAGAAGCAGAAGCCGATCCTAGAATTGACTTACATTATGATACTCGTGTTCAAACTATTAACCAGGACAGCGACTCTGCGTGTGCGGTGACTGATAAGGGTGAGACATTCCATGGAGATATTTTGATTGGTGCAGATGGTCACCGTAGTATTGTGCGTCGCTTAGTTGCACCTCATAAACCAAATGCAACTTTTGCTGGATACTTGATATGGGTCGCTATTGTAGATGAGAAAAACACACCTGAAAAAAGCCGACCTAGCCTCAACGCCCCGAAATTAAGTATGCCCGATGGTATCGGTGACTTTTTACTCGGTTCTATTATTGCTGGAGAAGACGGGTCTACCGCTTTAGGAGATCGACGACTAGGATGGGCTTGGTACGATAACACTCAAAATGATTTGTTACGTCGTCTTGGATGTGTGGAAGGAAACATTGTTCGGCATTCCCTTAATGCTCCTGACATCCCGGAACAGACATTGATTGAGCTGGCTGAAAAAGCTTCTATTAGATGGGAACAACCATGGTTAGACGCGATTCTTCATAGTATTGAAACATGTAATCTTGTTGGAACTCCGATTGCCGAATATGTTCCTGACAATCTTGTAAAAGGACGTATAGCAATCGTTGGAGATGCTGCACATCTACCTACACCACTAACTGCATCGGGGTTTAATGCGTCCTTACAAGATGCTGCTACCTTAGCCGAATGTGTTTCAAGGGGAATAAAAGGATCTGCAGCATCCGAAGCTCTTTTGGAATATGAGAATCTTCGTCTAAAAAATGCACGTCAAATTGTGCATCTGGACAATCCTTTAGTCGCTCTTTTGGGCGGTAAAAGAGCGTATTCTTAAAAGATGCCACTATATAGAGTAAATTGTGAAGTCTTGTACTAAACCACCATTGGAGAACGAGTTAAAATCCCATCCTCTGTGGTGCAGCTCTGCTGCATGGATGACTATATGGGCAAGAGTTGAACAAGGAGTTTTCTAGGCAGCTCTCTTCTTTGTGCAACTGCTTAGTTGAAGAAGGAAGAATAATTAGAGTAATGTTGATTAAAAATTAAAGGAAAAAAGTAGTATAATAATGGGTAAAAGTTTTGTTGCTAAACCGAAAGTCTTATGATATTATAAGGTAAGCGTATACAGAACGGGTTGTAACTGTTAAATCAGGCAAAACCGATTACCTTAGAAAAAAGGTAGGGGTTTTGCCTTTTTCTATTATCGGAGGTGATAAAGTGAAAATCGAGAAAATATTAAATAATAATGCAGTTATTTCAACAAAAGATAAACAAGAAGTTATCATCATTGGACGCGGAATTGCTTTTAATAAGCGTGTTGGAGATGATATTAATGAACAACAAATAGATAAAATTTTCACTTTGGAAAACGAAGATATAATGAAAAAGTTCAAGACCTTAATTGCTGATATGCCAATTGAGTACATGGAAATATCCGAAAAAATCATTGCATATGCAAAAATGAAATTGGGGAAAAAGCTAAACGATAGCATTTATATTCATTTAACTGATCATATTCACTTTGCAATTGAGCGGATTAAAAGTAATTTGCCTATAAAAAACGGATTACTTTGGGAAACGAAGCAATTATACAAAGATGAATATGAGATTGGTTTAGAAGCATTAAATATGATTTGTGAACAATTTGGTGTCATTTTACCAGAGGATGAAGCAGGCTTTTTAGCCCTTCATTTTGTCAATGCTGAGCTGGGTGAAGAAATGCCAGTTGTGCAAAGCATGACCAAAGTTATGCAAGAAATTTTAACCATCGTAAGATATCATTTCAAGATTGAGTTTAATGAAAATTCTTTACCCTTTTATCGTTTTATTACTCATTTGAAATTTTTTGCACAGCGGTTAGTCAAGGGAAATCATTATAACAATACATCTGATGATGACTTATATAATGTAATAAAATTAAAATACCCAGAGGCATATAAGTGCTCACAGAAAATAAAGAAGTTTATTGAGAACAGTTACACCTATCAATTAACCGATGAAGAATTGATTTATTTAACGATTCATATTGAAAGAGTAGTAAAAAACAATAACAGATGATCATAGGGTTGTAACCTGATGGGCAAAACCTAAATCAAACAGTCAAAATTGATTGTTTGGTTTAGGTTTTTTTTATTACCTTGTGCGGTTAATCAACTTCAATATTACAAATGATTTTATATTAAAGGAGTGTAGAAAATGAGCCACAAAAGCTTAGCAAAAGAAATTCTTGAGCTAGTTGGAGGGGAACAAAATGTAGTAGGTCTTACTCATTGTGCTACTAGATTAAGATTCAGTTTAAAAAACCGCAAAAATGCAAATAAAGCTGAAATTCAAAAACTTGACGGTGTATTAACTGTGGTTGAGAGTGGAGGACAACTTCAAGTTGTTATTGGAAATGAAGTTCCTTATGTTTTTAAGGAAATAAATCAAATAGGTAAATTTTCGGTAGATACTAATTCGGCAAATGATGAAAAAATATCAATTACTTCAAAAATATTTGATATTATTTCAGGAAGTTTTACTCCATTATTAGGTGCAATGGCAGGATCAGGTATGCTTAAAGGATTATTGGCAATTCTCACGACATACCATATTTTATCAGCAGATAGTGGAACTTATCATATATTATCTGCAGCAGGAAATGCATTATTTTACTTTTTGCCAATTTTACTTGCTGTTACCCTTTCAATCAAATTGGGTGCTAATCCATATGTAGGAGCTGTAATTGGAGGAGCGTTATTAGAGCCTAATTTTACAGGGTTATTGACGGCAAAGTCAGTAACATTTTTAGGCATACCGGTAATCCCAATGAATTATTCATCTACTGTTTTTCCGATTTTTATAGCTATAATTATATATTCGATTCTTGAGAAATTTTTAAAGAAAATTGTTCACAAAGATATACAAATGTTTTTAGTTCCAATGTTATCACTAATGATTATGGTACCTTTAACAATAATGGCATTTGGTCCATTTGGAGTTTATGTTGGTAATGGAATAGGTGGACTTATTAGTTTCTTAAGTGGAAAAAGTGGTATGCTAACTGGAGCTGTAATGGGAGGTGCTTGGGCTTTCATAGTTATGCTTGGTATCCATAATGGGTTAACACCTATTGTTGTAGCCAACCTTGCGAACGGTGGAGATCCACTCTTAGCTATGGTGGCATCATCTATTTTTGCCGAAATAGGTATAGCAATTGGTATCATGATAAGATCAAAAGATGCAAAGGTTAAGACAGTTGCAGGATCTACAGTATTTCCAGCAATAGTAGGTGGAGTAACAGAGCCGATTATTTACGGATTTATAGTCCGTTATAAACGTACTATACCATATTTGATTATTAGTGGAGCAATTGGAGGAGCGATTATTGGATTCTTTGGTTTAAAACAAACAGCATTAGTATTGCCTTCATTGTTTGCTATTCCAGTAATTTCACAAAAGGTACCTTATATAATTGCTATAGTTATTTCAATGATTTTAGCACTACTGCTTACAATAATTTTTGGATTTGAAAATAAAAAGGAAGTTGAAGATAAAAAGGAAGTTAAAGATAACAAGGTAAAAGCAGGAGAGACAATTATAAAAAAAGAAGAGATTGTCAGCCCATTAACTGGGGTAATTAAACCGTTAGCTGATGTGGATGATCCAGTGTTTTCATCAGCAGCTATGGGAAAAGGGATTGCCATTGAACCAACTGTTGGAAAAGCTGTATCGCCTGTGAACGGTATTGTCACAATTGTTTTCCCGACAGGACATGCAATTGGAATTACGTCAGACGAAGGAGCAGAAGTATTAATTCATATCGGAATCAATACTGTTCAACTAGAAGGTAAATATTTCGCACCAGTTGTTAAACAAGGAGATCGGGTAAGCCAAGGTGATTTATTAGTTAATTTTGATATTGAAAAAATTAAAGAAGCTGGGTATCCGGTGACTACACCAGTTATTATTACAAATACAGACCGTTATATCGACATTATTGACATGAAAAAAGAAGAGGTTCAGGCAGAAGAAAGTTTATTAACATTAGTAGTTTAATGATCTTGTTATAGGAAATCTGGGGAGAGACTTAAGTCCTCTTCCCCATTAGCAGCAGTACTAGTATGGATTTATGAAAAAGTAGGATTTTTAGCATTGCTTTGATCGTATCATCGATCGTAACTTTTTTTATGACTTTGGTTTTATACAAAGATAAAGCAGAAAAATAATTAATAGAGGAGAATATATAATGCCATTTATGAAAGATTTTCTATGGGGTGGCGCTATTTCAGCGAGCCAAGTAGAAGGAGCCTACTTGGAAGATGGAAAGGGTCTCTCAACTGCCGATATGATAACAGGCGGAAGTGTAAACAAAGAGCGAATGTTTTTTACTGAGATAGAAGAAGGAGCCTATTATCCAACACATGAAGCGGTTGATTTTTATCATCGTTATAAAGAAGATATTGCACTTTTTGGCGAAATGGGCTTTAAAACGCTACGTCTATCCATTGCATGGTCGCGTATTTTTCCAAATGGTGACGATGCTGAACCGAATGAAAAAGGACTACAGTTTTATGATGATGTATTTAACGAATGCTTGAAATATGGTATCCAACCGTTGGTGACCCTTTGCCATTACGAAATTCCATGGGAAATTGTCAAAAAGTATAATGGATTTGCTAGTCGGAAAACCATCGACTTATTTGTTAACTACGCTAAAGTTTGTTTTGAGCGATTTGGCGATCGAGTGAAATATTGGTTAACATTTAATGAAATCAATGGTGCGCCACTAGAAGGTACAGGGTTAAATCATCTTGGAATGGTGGACGATTCTGTTTGGAATTTGAAGAAGCCTATTTCTATTAGTGAATTGCCTGTTCTACCGAATCGTTACGAAGGTGTTCACAATCAATTTGTCGCTTCTGCTTTAGCTGTTAAAGCAGCACACGAGCTAGATATGGGGTTACAAGTTGGATGTATGTTGTGTAATGTTCCATGGTATCCATTAACGCCAAATCCTAAAGATGTACTTGCGACACAAACGAAAGATCAAATGTTTAATTATTACTGCGGTGATGTGATGGTTCGTGGTGAGTATCCAACCTTTGTATTGGACTTCTTTAAGAAAAATAATATTGATGATTCATTTATTACAGCAGCAGATAAGCAAATCCTTAAAGAAGGAACCGTTGATTTGTATACATTCTCATATTATATGTCGAATTGTATTACCACTGATCCTACTGTTGAAATTGTCGGTGGAAATATCGTGGGTGGAGCGAAAAATCCTTACCTAGAAATTTCAGAGTGGGGCTGGCAAATTGACCCTGAGGGAATAAAATATGTGCTTAAAAACTTGCATGATCGTTATCCACATACGCCGTTGATGATTGTTGAGAATGGATTTGGTGGGATCGATAAAATGGAAGAAGATGGCTCCATTCACGATCCTTACCGCATCGACTACTTGAGACAACATATAACTGCAGTGAAAGAAGCAGTGGAAGATGGGATACCAGTTATTGGATATACGGCATGGGGTCCAATCGATTTAGTAAGTATGGGTACAGGCGAAATGTATAAACGTTATGGTTTTATTTATGTTAATCGCCATGACGATGGAACGGGTGACTACTCCCGCCATAAAAAGGATAGCTTCGATTGGTACAAAAAAGTGATTGAAACGAATGGGGAAGATTTATCCTAGAAACATATTTAAACATTATGTTAATTAGTGTGGAAAAACTCCCTTCATTCATTCTGGAAGGGAGTTTTTAGTCAGTGAGAGATTGTGAAGAATTAGAATTTGAACTATATGTAGTACCTAATGAAAAAACTGATACACACAAAAGATTAAGTAATAAAGAAGGGGTATAAATTTATGCAGACACAGAATAATTTGCTTATATTTATTATGACCGTTGGGGTTTTCGGTATCCTAACTACTGAAATGGGGGTAACTGGGATATTGCCTTCAATTGCTGAACACTTTGATATCAGTGTATCCAAAGCAGGACTGCTAGTGAGTCTCTTTGCACTTGCTGTTGCAATATCTGGTCCGACTATGCCGTTATTGTTTTCTTGAATAAATCGTAAGGCGGTGATGCTACTCGTACTTGGCATATTTGTTGTAGGTAACATTGTTTCAATATTTGCGTCAAACTTTACCGTTTTGCTTATCTCTCGTGTGATTCCAGCTTTTTTTCATCCCATTTATTGTTCTTTGGCTTTAACGGTAGCTGCTTCATCCGTTAGCAAGGAAGAGGTACCAAAGGCTGTTTCTAAAGTTATTTTGTGTGTAACCGCAGGGATGGTACTTGGTGTACCAATCACTAAGTATATTGCTACACAATCTTCGATAGAAATGTCTATGTTATTCTTTGCCATCGTAAATGCTATTGCCTTCATAGCTACATTGATATTTGTTCCATCCTTAGCTGTTAAAGAAAGACTGTCTTATGGAGCTCAAATAAGCGTATTGAAAAAGCCAATTATTTGGTTAGCAATTGCTACAGTGGTATTTATAGGTTCGGCAACTTCGAGTATTAATAGCTTCATTGCAGAATATCTTGAAGCCGTTACGAATATATCGGGAAAACATTAACTTTGGCGTTATTTATATTGGGTATAGCCAGTCTAGTTGGAAATTTAGCAGGAGGAAAGTTACTAACTAAAAATGCACGTAAAACTGCCACAATCTTTCCCATCTTATTAGGGCTGGTTCATTTTTCGTCATTCCTTACGGGGAAGTCTATTGGACCTATGATGGTAACAAATTTGTTGTGGGGGATATTATTTGCTATAGCAAATAATATTATCAATATTGGATTACCTCAGCAGCTCCGGGAGCTCCTGATTTCGCGAATGGATTATTCTTATCGTGTGGTAATTTAGGGATAACCATTGGTACAGCAGTAGGTGGATTATTCATATCAGGAATGGGCACGCAATTTATCGTAATAGGGGGATTAATATTTTTGTTATTGAGTTTGGTATCGATTTTACTAAGAAACTATATATATAGCCTTTCAACAAAACAAATTGCTAACTAAGAAGTAAATGTAAGTTTGTGAACACTTGTACTTAAAATATAGGGGCGTTAGTTGAACAAGGATTATGAAGAGGAAAAAGCCCCACTCTGGTTGAGAAGGGCTGAATACATAATTACATCTGAATGTGTCCTCTTTTGTCCTCCGGTTTGTCCTCCGATGTTTTATATTGCATTTAAAACCTTTAAGTTGAATTTTTTATAAATATTGGTTTAGAGCCTTTTTTTATACACTATTACTTTCTATTATATATGAAAATGAATGGGCGGCATGATGTAATCTCCCACCAGAAATCCCGAAATAACAACGTTTAGAGGCTTCTACCCAAAGTTTGGGAGAAGCCTCTTTTACTTGAGTCTATTGGAAAGAGGGCCTTATAAGCCCTTTAGATATTCATCATAAATAAAGTCGATATTTTCCTCCTTAATTAAGGCCTTCCGAGCACCTCAATGTTTGTTGCTTTCCGCATGAATCAAATTTTTGATCAGTTTGATCAATGTTATCTTGTTCTTAATTAAAAATCAAATCCCGCACCATTTTAAGGGATGATACGGGATGCTTTAAGGGTTTCAACACCCATATTTTAGTAATCAGCATTATTAAGGATAAATCGAATGTTCCATTGGCCCTTTTGATTCAATATCCCATGAGTTTTAAATGTCATATGAGGATTTTCAGGTCTGTATTGATGTAGTTGTGCTTCTATCGTTCCTTTATATAAGTTGTTACCTACTTTTTTAAACGTATCGGAATTTTCACGAACTAACGTGTGTTCAATCCAAATATGAGGACTTGCCATAAGGCTTTTGGCATACGGATCTACTTGAATATTCGAATTGGAATGTATTGTATAATTCAGCCTAATGGTATGACCATGGTTTACAATGGAATAGCCATTGAGTGTTAGCTTGATTCCGTTATCTTCAGCTGAGCCTAAGCCTTGATTTAGGGATTCGGCACTGGTCAAAGCAGGGGAGGCAAAGCCAATGAGCAAGCAAAGGAAGAAGGCGATAGCCCTGAATCGCAAGGTATATTTCGTTAGGTTCCTCATTTTACCACCATCCTTATTTTTCGTTTATAGGTTGCTCCACTTTGAAACAATCTGAGTCCGAAAGAAGTGATCGGACTCGAACTGCTTCAAGAAAACACATCATTTCTTTTTGGACAGCCATTCTGCTAGTGCTTCAGCTTCTGCACCTTTAGCGAGGCCCGCCGGCATGCGGTCGCCGCCGTTTAAGATTTGGTTCAATATTTGTTCATTGGTCATCGATTTACCGATGTGTTGAAGATTTGGAGCAGTTGCGCCCTGAAGATTATCTCCGTGACAAGAAATACAACTTTTTTTGTAAACCTTTTCCGGGTCGATAACAACGTCGGCTTGTCCTTGTAATTTAGCATTTTTATTAGGGGCAGCGATCTTTTCCTTACCACCGAGTCCATAAACCACTACCCTCGTTCCACCAGTAATCACCCCAATATATTGTTTGCCGTCAACCATATAAATGGAAGGGGCCATTTTAATTTGTTTTCCTCCACTTTTCATGCCCCATAATACTTTTCCTTTTTTAATATCGAGAGCATTCACCGTTCCGTCCAATTCCCCGTAGAAAGCAAGGCCGGAAGCAGTACTTGTTAATCCTCCATACATCGGGTCGTCAGTTTTGATTTGATAAACCTTTTTACCTGTATTCACGTCAATAGCTGTAATGTTACCAGTAGGATCAATATCTTCTGGTAAAGGAAGTATCTTCGTACCAGGGAAGGTATTGTTATCTTTTGCAATCTCTTTTCGATCTTTTGCTGCTAACATTAAATTCGGGTTATTAATACCTGGAATCAGCACATAGTTGGTATCGGGATCATACGTCTCTGGGGCATAGCTTTCTCCACCTGGCGTACCTGGCCATTGAAGTTTCACTTTACTCTGATCGCTTGGTGGTGTTGAATGTTGAATTTTGACAAATGGTACACCATCATAAATGGTTTTTCCGGTTTTGGCATCCCATGCATACCATTTCCCATTCTTTCCGCCTTCCACCACAATCTTCTGTTTTTTTTCGCTGACCTTGGTATAGAGAACCATCGGTGTCGCGGCAGCGTCATAATCCCATACATCGTGATCAACCTCGGAGGAGGCCCACTTAAATTTCCCCGTTTTACTGTCCAAAGCAACGATGGAATCCGTATATGGATTTTTCCCTTTTCGATCTGCATCGTAAAAGTCAGGGGCTGGATTCCCTACTGCAAAATACATTATATCAGTATCTGGGTCGAACGACATTGGTGTCCATACGGAGCCTCCGCCCGTGTATTTCCCCTTCGCCCAGCCTGTTCCTCTTTCAGGAACGGTCCAAAATGGTTCTTTCCAGAGCGGTTCGAGACTATCAGCCTTAAATGCCCAAACGAAGCCTCGAGTGCCATTATCACCGCCGCTGCTTCCAACGTAAATGTTGCCGTCATAATACATGGGAGCCGAAGATTCATAGTATCGGTTTTCTAATTTAATGGAGGGAACATGATCCCAGAAGTTGACCATTTTTTCCAGTTTTCCGGTTTTCGCATCAAGTTTGGCCAGCCGATTGTCAATCATCAAGACATATACCTTTCCATTGGCCACCGCGACACCTCTGCTTGCCACGTTGGACTGCCATGGCAAACTTTCAAGATGGTCAAGTACTTCCTTAGGAGGTGTCCATGCCCAAATTTTCTTTCCGCTTGCGGCATCGATTGCAAACACATGGTTTTTTGCACTCGTCACATACATGACCCCGTTTTGAACGACAGGGAAATCCTCTTGTAAATTAGGAATATCCTGATTCCATTCCAGGATATCCTGCTGCCAGACAATCCCTAATTTTTTTACATTATCTTTTGTAATCTCTTTATAGGGCACATGTCGGGTATGTTGGAGGTCATAACCCCAATTTGGGAATCCTGTCTCCTTTACCTGATTTGCCTGGTTGGATTTCTTGGTTTCTTCCTTGTTATTTGCATTGTTCTGCTTATTATTCGTTTGACAGCCAACAAGGACCATACAGGCCAAAAAAAACGAACCTGTTGCCTTTAAGTAACGCCTCACGAAAATTCCTCCTCACATTATGAAATCTTAATATGTATTGAATCACTGATCATGAAATGTACCAGTTTGTTCCCTCCTTTAGAGGATCTAATTTTGATAAGAACAATGATATGGTGCCCTACAAAATCCCTAAATTATACAAATGGTGAAAAATCTACTTCTTTATTTTGTTGGAATGGGGTTTTCTGCTCCAGTCCATACGCCGCTATACGGGCTTTGCGCCTTTTGTTTTGTCGAGCGGATTTCGACATTCTTTTCTCCATTTCCCGGGGGAAAATCCTTTTGTTAAAAGGGTTTTTCCCGCAACTAATCAAACGTTTGGTTAGTAAGGAATGATCAGGAAACGTGTCGAAGCATGTGAGTTTCCCTAAGGAAATCCAAATATCGACTTGTTTTTTATTTTTTATATAGGAAAAATAGAACTGCGTCGACAAAGATTTTTTTATGAAAAGGCTGAAACTCTTTACTTATATGGAGTCGTGGTTAACTAATCAAACGTTTGGTTAGTTTTTTGGAGTAGTGTAAATTCAACAATCTCTTTAACAGATTTGGGAGTAAAAGGTTGAGAGGGAGGGCTATTCAGCCTATTTAATTAAACGTTTGATTAGTTTGTAGTTGGTCGAAGGGTGTAAATTTTAAGGGAAATAAGGTGAATGGAAGGCTTAGCTGCCCAAGTTATCGACAAGTATTTTATACAATTACAGAGAAAAACGTTGATTACCAGAGCAGATACCAGTTTTAATCAAACGTTTGGTTAGTTCCATATTTTGAGGGAACTGGTGCCTTATTGGATTCTTTAGCAATCCGACAGATAAACATTGAAAAGGTTAGTAAGACTACGTATTCTTTATTCTTAATTAAAAATGGCTTATTTGAGATAGACATTGATGAGAATGGAATTATTAAAATTGTTCAAATGAATCCAACCCGTTTTTTTATAATTTATATTTACGATGAATGCGTATAATGAGATTATGGAAGGGTGTACATAAATTTAAATAAATAAGAAGTGAAAGAATTGTTATCATTCTATTCATGTAATTTCTGTATAAGCAATTAATCTATTAAAGGTGAAATGATTATGATAGCTATGAAGTCTTGGACAATATGGATGAAAATTGGAGTGATTTTATTCGGAGTATTCTTACTATCGTGGTTGGGTCCTGACGAAATTGGGCTTACTGATTTGCTTATTTCATTAAGAAAAGATGAAGAAACAGGAAATACGTTAATGCTTGCCGTTTTTTTGTTAGTGTCTTTAAATACAGTTTTAGCTTTGTTTCATTATATTGGTGCACTGCTGTTGGGAGACGAAATCGGTGATCGTTTAAACCGTCCATGGTTAAAAATTATCATTCCTCTTATTGTTATTCCTCTCGACTATATCGTGATAAATGTTTTTTATTCTTTAACATACTCATTTAGCTCATATGCGTTGTTATTGTTGTTAGCAATCTTATTAATGCAAGCCTTTGGAAAGGATAGGCTAAAGCCAATTATTAAAACAATTATTTGTTCTCAATTAATCTTTGGGATTGAATGGCTGAATGAGATTCCTTCTTTATCTAAATATGGATTTGGCCAAGGATCGATTTCAAAGGAAATAAAAGATATAGCAGTTCAAATTGGCTTTGAGCAATCTTTAACATTGTACAGTTCGACTTTGTGTTTAATTTTTGTTATTAATGCTGTTATTTTAGCTGTGTATTTTTCATTAGCTGAACAAAAGTGGAGGATAAAACAAGAGCTTCATTATGCGCAGTTAGAAGCAATGCAGTCAAGATCAGGACGAGAAGCACTATATCTAGTCCATGATTTAAAAACACCTCTCACAGCAATTGAGGGGCTAAATTCTCTAATTAGTTTGAAAGTGGACGATTCTAAAATTAAAGAATATTGTCAAAAGATTTCATCATCGATTCATTCCGTTAGCGACATGATTTCTGAGATTTTATATGATGATAAAAAACATTGGTGCCGTATAAAAGATTTAGTTGGATACGTCAAAGCAAGCAGACTGAGCGGGACAAATCTTGATCTGAAAGTAGACTTTCAAACAGATCCAGAAATTAAAATTTTAATTAATAAAATCCGAATGACAAGGGCATTAGTGAATTTAATTGACAATGCTTACGATGCAGTGAATGGAATAGAGGATGGCAAGATTTTGCTTAAGATAAAAACCTATGAAAATGAACTTTGGTTGGGCGTATCAGATAATGGGAAAGGGATTACACCTAAAGAGCAGGAGAATATATGGAAAGCTGGGTTTAGTACAAAATCGCATCCAGGGATGGGGTTAGCTTTCGTACGACAAGTTGCTAAAGGACATGGTGCTTCTTTAGAAATTGACAGCAAGCTTAGACACGGGACAATAATTTGGATTAAACTAGCTGAGAGGAGTGTGTCAAGATGAACATTTTAGTCATTGATGACGACTCATCAATTCAATATATGCTAAGGGAAATTTGTGAATTTGCCGGCTGGAATGTAGATACGGCTAACAACGGAAAAGAAGGGTTAAATGTGTTTGCAGAAAAAGGAGCAGATGTTGTTTTAGTTGATTATCATATGCCGGAAATGGACGGAATAAAAACAGTAGGTGAGCTTCGTAACCGTAATGCTGATGTTCCGATTCTTGTATTAACAGTCGATGAACGGCAGGAAATTGCTGATCGCTTTCTTAAAGCAGGCGCAACAGATTTTGCATTAAAGCCTGTAAAAGCGCCTGATATGATTTCAAGAATTCAACTGCATGCACGCCTTGCAAAATTAACTCAATCAGCTTCGCAGCAAATATCCATTGAAGAAAAGGATGTATTTGTAACAAAGGGAATTAGTAAGAGAACACTTTGTCACATTAGTGATTTTTTACATTCTAATCGTGAACCTTTTTCTGTTGATACAATTTCTAAAGAAGTTGGTTTAGCTTATCCGACCGTGTATCGCTATATTATGCATTTACTTGATGAAGGAAAAGTAGAAATTATTGTGAGTTATCAAAAAATAGGAAGACCGAAAAATTTATATCAATGGATTGTTGACTAAAAAGCTGCCTTAATACTAGGCAGTTTTTTATTATAATGGGGGTCTGTGTAGCAGTCGAACTAAATCACGTAATAAGCATTAGCGGACATTGATTTTAAGTGTTATTACAAATAATAGTGGACATGAAAGGGGTTTCTTCATCGAAGTGATGTCCTTAGTACTTAGAGGACATTACTGATTAAAACTCCTTATTATTTAACTTATAAGTTTGTTCTAAATTCTTTAAAAGACAGACTTTTAGAGTAAAAAGATGCATTTTTTACTGTTTTCTTGTCCGCTAATACTAGTTTCGTAATATGTCTCCGTTTCTAAACAGACCCCTAATGCAGCAAGACTTTTTTTCTTTTTTTTCTGTATTTTTATATTTTCTGATAATATAAAATTTTTTTACAACACTAAAAATAATTTATAATCTAACTCTTTCATTGAATGTCATTTTTAGCATTAAGAATTATTCATTTTGAGAGATTGATTACACAAAGGGGTGACACTGTTAGTGCTAAACGTATTTTAGAAGTGAATGGACGAAGAAAGAAATTTTTTACCGATGATGGAGAAATTCCATCTGTTGATTCGGTTTGGTTCAAAATACACGTGAAAATATAGTGTAAACACCGAACATTATAAATGGTTTTTATTGTTAAAGTTCACCATAAAGAACTTTAACTATATTTAGGGGGACTTTATTATGCAAGCAATTTTAAAAAATGATGTTCAGCAGCCAAACCAGACCAGGAAAAAGCATCCTCCAGGACTGTATATGCTGTTCGCGACTGAGGCATGGGAGCGCTTCAGCTATTACGGAATGAGAGCAATTCTTGTTCTTTACTTAACAGCAACTGTTGTAAACGGCGGGCTTGGAGTCGACAAAGCTACGGCTATGGGCATTTACGGATTCTTTACTGGTGCCGTTTATATTACGCCAATGATTGGAGGATACTTATCTGACCGTTTCATAGGCAGAAGATTGGCGATCACGATTGGTGGTATTTTAATGGCGCTTGGGAACTTTTCACTATTCTCAAGTCAGAGTATGCCAGCGCTTTACATTGGTCTTGGTTTATTGATTATCGGTAATGGTTTCTTCAAGCCAAACATCTCGACAATTGTTGGGGATCTTTATGAAGACAACGATCCGCGTCGTGATGGAGCTTTTACCATCTTCTATATGGGTATTAACGTTGGGGCTTTCTTCGCACCATTAGCAGTTGGACTTATGAGCTATAAATATGGGTTCTTGACAGCAGCAATTGGTATGATTGTCGGTCAGTTAGTTTTCAACTTATTAGGCAATCGCTATTTAGGTGATATCGGTAAAGAACCTACTGGTAAACCGGAAGTTACAACTGGTCAAAAATCAGCTGTATCGTTAACGAAAAGAGAACAAAAACGTACAGCTGCAATCGTTATTTTGGCAGTCTTCGTTATTGCGTTCTGGGCCGCTTTCGAGCAGGCAGGAAGTTCATTGACATTGTATGCCAATGACCAAATTGATCGGAATGTATTTGGTTTTGAGGTTCCAACTGCCTGGTTCCAATCATTGAACCCATTATTCATAGTGATTTTAGCGCCAATTATGTCTGCTTTATGGTACAAGCTTGGCAGCTCAAAACGCGGTGACTTAAAAACTCCAACGAAGATGGCTCTTGGTTTAGTTACTGTTGGTTTAGGTTTCTTAGTACTGCTTCCTGCTGTTATGTATACAGGAAACGATACAGCGCTGAAAGCAAACATCCTGTTCATAATTGTAACGTATTTCCTTCATACATTAGCCGAATTAATGATTTCACCAGTTGGTTTATCAATGGTAAGTAAAATTGCTCCAATTAAGCTTGCCTCTCTTCTAATGGGAGTATGGCTGGCAAGTTCCGCGGTAGCTAATATGGTTGCCGGCCAATTAGCTGCATATACGCAGTCTTTAGGTTACCTGGAAATCTTCAGTGTAATTGGTTTTGTAACAATTGTTTTAGGTATTGTATTATTGCTTCTTTCAAAGCCAGTAGCAAAGTTGATGGAGTAATGTGAAAAGGAGCTGACCCAAAAGGCACATTATGTGCCTTTTGGGTCGAGCTTTTTTATTTAGTGTAAAAAAATAAAAGAATCGGTCCCAACTGGTGTATGAGGAGTCTCAACAACGACCCAAACCAGAAAGGAACGATTCTCTTATGAAACATAATCATCCAGTCTCTATGATAGAAAATGTGAGAATTAGTCATAATTACGCTATTATCATCATTTATTGGAGCGTGACAAGTATTACAGTATCTACCCAAAGTGAATATGAATTTGTTTCTATTGATGAATTGGTTCCTGACAATCACCTTCTTCGTTTAATCGATAAATATATTGATCTTTCATTCCTTCTTGAAAAGGTACGTCCTTATTATAGTGATGATAACGGACGCCCTTCCGATCCCACTATTCTATTTAAAATGATGTTATTGGATATATTTATGGCAT
>NZ_JAGGQX010000038.1:0-233269 GCF_018613095.1 Bacillus sp. ISL-75 | reverse complement strand
AGACTTTTTCAGCAGTCTCCTTGAAAATTCTCCGTTATGTTTTGGAGTTTATAAAGGTGAAGTAGGTAAAGACGTTATTGAACAAGTTGGTTTTGCAAGGGTAATTTCTGATTTAGCAACATATGCCTATCTATGTGATGTGTTTATATTGCCAGATTATCGGAAATTAGGGTTATCAAAATGGTTAATGGGTATTATCACAAACCATTCCGAATTACAGGGAGTTCGTAGATTTATGTTAGCTACTAATGATGCACATTCATTATATAACCAATACGGTTTTGAACAGATTGTTAATCCAGAACTATTTATGCAAAAGGTACTTAAAAATCCATATCAACAATAAAAACTCTTCTAACGATTGCAAGAGATCAAGATCCAGCTGCCATTAGCGGCTTTTCTTGTTTCACTAACGGAGCAGGTTTGTTGAAAAAGAAGAAATATCGTAAGCTGTTTATAAAGGCGATTTTCCATTACCGCTAATCAATTGAAAAACTGGATAGCTGGCGGAGGAATTTTCATCTTTATACTATCGACAGCTATCATTGTAGTTGATGGCTTTCGCAAGGCTAGAATTCGTTAATAAGTATTTCCTATTAAAATATTAGAATATTAGAATATAAGAAATTAAATGTTGTAGCAGCAACCCCTCTTTAGAGTGGAGTATAGGAAATAACGTGTGCTTTTTTGTTCTTGCTTTTGGCTAGAAATTAGTCATTTATAATTTGTGGTTGTATTATTAAACAAATTATCAATTCTTTTTTATAAATGACTTTATTTAACAATTAATACCGGGCACAGTGAACCATTTTTTGTAAAAAACAGAAGATTGACACTATGATAAATGATATATAAAATATTTTTATATATTTAAAGATAATAGATTGGGGCTATGACATGTTTAAAACTGAGATGAACACCGTAGTAACTCTATGTCAGCTTCACACAGACCTATCGGAACAAGACATACAAAAGATCCAAGAAGTGGTTCAAAACCTGCAATTAATTGCCGATTTAAATCAAGCAAATGTGTTTGTAGATTGCCAAACAAGTGAAAAAAAGCATGCTATTGTGGTGGCAGAAGCAGCACCTGCAACGGCCAATTCTGTCTATAAAAATCCGGTGGTCGGAAAGTTTGCCTACGAAACGTTTGAGCCTGCAGTTTTTTATGCATTTCGGACGGGTAAGCCGCTTTTTCTCAATCATGCCTTAACCCAGGAAGGGAAAAAAGTCGAACAAAGCGTTGTTCCGATTGTTGGAATTCATAACCGAGTGATTGGCACGTTGATCATGGAGAAAGACAACAGTGTTAAGCTCCAAAATCAAAATAAACTGAAAGCGCTAACAGAAGCGAATGAGACACTTAGCGAACTCTTACTGGGAATGGCTGAAAATCGCCCTTTTATCCCAGATGTGATTGAGGAATCTCTATTCATTATTGACGAGGATTTACAGATTCAATATTCGAATCCTGCTGCGATGAATCTTGTTTTAGAAATGTGTTCGGAGGAATGTAAAAGCGGCAATCTTTTTACTTCCTATTTTCCTAACCTTGCAGAAATTTGCAGGCTGCCGGATGAACTTGTGGTCCAAGAAATCATCATTCAAAATAAAGTATTTCAAATGAAAAAAATTGCTCTTGTGCAGCATGAGAAAAATAGCGGATCGTTTATCATTTTTCGTGACTTAACAGAGCTGCGCCAAAAAGAGAGGGAGCTTACCGTAAAGACTGTGGCCATCCGGGAAATCCATCATCGTGTAAAAAATAACTTGCAAACGGTAGCGAGTCTTCTTCGGCTGCAGATGCGAAGAGGGGTCCCCGAAGAAAGCAAGTTTTATTTTATCGAAAGCCTCAACCGAATTTTAAGTATTGCCTCTGTCTATGAAATCATCTTATCCAATTCTGAAAATCAGGATGATGTAGAGATTGTTAGTTTAATAGAAAAAATTGGGAATATGCTGGTCTTAAGTGAAGATCATGAAGGAAAATTGATTTCGATCGACTATTCCGGCCCAAAGATTCTTATTAAATCGAATCTAGCTGTTTCCGTTGCTCTTGTTATAAATGAATTAATTCAAAATTGTGTGAAGCATGCATTTGCGGAGATGACAGAGGGCCAAATTGATGTAGTCATCCAGGAAGAGGCTTCTGCAGTAAGAGTCCTTGTAAAAGATAATGGAATTGGCTATACTCCTTCTATAAAGCCGTCATTAGGGCTTGATATTGTTAAAATGATGATAGAACATGATTTATCGGGCCATTTTTCCATTGAAGGAACAAGTGAAGGAACGGAAGTAACCGTCGAATTTCCCTTTGCGTGGGAGGATTAAGGAATGAAAAAGCGAATTATCGTTGTTGAAGATGAGTCCATCGTCCGATTGGATGTTTCCCTCATGTTAAAGGATGCTGGCTATGATGTTGTGGCTGAAGCAGCTGATGGCGAGAAAGCAATTGAATTGGCTTACAGCCTTAAGCCTGACTTAATGATCATGGATATTAAAATGCCGAAGCTGAACGGTTTAAAGGCCAGTGAGATTATTTCCAACAAATTCAATATCCCGATTTTGCTGTTAACGGCCTATAGTCAAAAGGAATATATAGAAAAAGCGAAGAAGGCAAATATTTTAGGGTATCTTGTAAAGCCGATTTCGGAGGCTAACTTGATTCCTGCGGTTGAAATTGCTTTGAAGCAGGCAGAAAATGCTATTCTTTATAAAGAAAAAGTAGAAGAAATGAATCGGGAACTGAAAAACCGAAAGATTGTTGAAAAAGCAAAAGGAATTTTAATGAAACAATTGAATTTACCGGAGGAAACAGCTTACAATAAGATTAGAGACCTTAGCATGAAAAAACAAATGCCATTGGAAAAAGTGGCAAAGTACATTATTTTGAAGTACCCAAGTTAGTTTACAAGTGAATAGATGAAGCAAAGTCGCTTAGTAGGTTTTATTTTTTATAAAAATAAAGTCTATTAGGCTTTTTTTTATTAATTTGAGAGGCGGGTTTGTCGTGAATGAAGAGAAAAAGAGGTTTATACAGGAGTTTGTCCCAGGGAAACAGGTAACTTTAAGCCATATTATTGCTAATCCGGACCCGGATATGTTTGAAAAACTGGGGATACAGGAGGCTGGGGCATTAGGGATTTTGACGCTGACCCCAAGTGAGACGGTGATTATTGCCGGAGATTTAGCCACCAAATCGGCTAATGTCAAGTTAGGATTTTTGGATCGCTTTACCGGAAGTCTTGTGATTGTCGGCAATGTTTCAGAGGTGGAAATGGCGATGCAGGAAATCAACCGTTTTTTGCAGGATACGCTGAAATATACCCCGGCGGAGATCACGAAGTCATAGAATCAGAAAAATAGAATTTTTCAAGAAAGGAGGAAATATGATGACGAAAAAGAACCGAGCCATGCTGATCGGTTCCATTGGGGCCGGAAAATCGACGTTAACAAATGCATTGCTTGACCGGGACGTGCCTGCTGTCAAAACGCAGTCGCTGAATTACTATGATTGGATTGTTGATACCCCAGGAGAATATTGTGAAAACCCGTTCTACTATAAAAATATCATGGCAACGGCATTAGAAGTGACACATGTCCTGTATTTACAGGATGCGACCAAGAAGAAAATGATTTTCCCGCCAGGATTCAGCAGCGGAATCAATAAAATCCCCATTGGGGTGGTCACAAAAAGTGATTCAGACCAGGCTGACGTTGAACTAGCCATTTCTTTGTTAAAAAAGGTAATCGTAACCAAAGGTCCGATTGTCATTACCTCTTCCCTAAAAAATGAAGGAATAGAGGAGATACGGAATCTGGTAAATTTCCGTTCGACACATGAAATGAAGAAGTATTTTGAAGGAAATCCATCCCCATTTGTAATTTTTTAAATGAAAACCTTTACAATATCCAGAAAATAATTTATATTATGAATAACAAATGAATTTAATGGCAATGGCGCCTCTTATAAACTATCTAATTTGGGATAGTTTACAAGGGGCGCTTTTTGTTTTTTTGGGGGAGTTGAGATGAAGTTCAAAGGCCCGCAAAAAGAAGAAATGATCAGTGCGGGAATCGATATAGGTACAAGTACAACAAAGCTGGTAATCAGCCGGTTCACGTTAATGAATATGGCTGGCGGGGCACATGTGCCCCGAATTGAAATCATTGACAAACAGGTCATCCATCGCAGCCCGATTTACCGGACACCGCTGCTTTCACCAACCACCATTGATATTGAAAAAATTGAAGACTTTGTCAGAAAGGAATATCAGAAAGCAGGTATTGAGCCAAAGGATATTCAAACGGGAGCAGTGATCATTACGGGTGAAACAGCCACAAAGTCAAATGCAGAAGTAATGCTGCATCAGCTGTCTGACCAGGCTGGGGAGTTTCTAGTTGCAACAGCTGGTCCTGACTTAGAAGGAATTATTGCCGCTAAGGGATCGGGCGCCTATGAATATTCGAAAGATACGGGGAAGGTTATCGCCAATATCGATATCGGCGGGGGTACCGCCAATGTGGCCGTTTATAAATCTGGCAGACTTTGTGGAACCTGTACGCTTCATGTAGGCGGCAGATTAATTGAATGTAACGATAATAAAATCATTAGTATTTCTCCGCCTGTTAAAAATTTACTGCGACAATGGGATTCAAGGATGGTGGAGGGGCAAAACCAAAATCCATCAGCGATAAAACAAGTAACCGATTTTATGGCAGATGTCATTGCGCGGATGTTAAAAAAGGAACTCACAAACGAGGATCTAACGTTGCTGCTAGGGCATGAACCTAACTGGGTGGAAGATATTGAGGCGATTATGTTCTCAGGCGGGATAAGTGAATGCATTTATCAGCATGAGACCGGAATCGTACAGTCGGCCAAATACGATGATATCGGGTTGATGTTAGCCGCCTCCTTAAAGGAAAGCTCAAGTCTTGCTCAATGGACTTGGGTAAAGCCGCAGGAAACGGTTCGGGCCACAGTGCTGGGCGCCGGAATGCAAACGACTGAAATCAGCGGCGCAACCATTGAAGTTGATAATCGTAAATTGCCGATGAAAAACTTGCCGGTTTACCAGATTCGATTTGAGGTTGATTTTAAAACGGAAATAAACCAATTATCCAAGCGGATTGAGGAAGCACTCGATCTCTATGACCCACAGCGTGAGGGACAGAATTTTGCGGTTTATTTTTCAGAATTGCCTTACTTAAGATTCCGTGAAATCGATGAATTTGCTGAATCCATCCTCAAAGCAATGAAACAAAAACCGAATCAAACTCAAGAGTTAGTTCTTGTGCTTGACCGGGATTATGCAAAAGTTCTTGGGCAAACACTTAAGCGGAAGGCTCCGGTGCAATCCGTCATTTGTATTGATCAAATTAAAGTTGAAAATGGGGACTATTTGGATATAGGCCAAGTGCTCGAAACCGATGTTGTTCCTGTCATCATAAAAACATTAACATTCCAGAAATGACGAAAGGAGGCATTCTTATGAGATTAAAGTCCACCTATTTAGGTACTGTCTATCAATTTTCCTCACTAAAGGATTTATTTGCGAAAGCAAATGAAGAAAAATCCGGAGACCGCTTAGCAGGGATTGCTGCTGAGACCGTCCAGGAAAGAATTGCAGCAAAACAAGTGTTGAGCTATTTAACACTACAAGATATTAGGGAAAATCCAATGCTATCTCCTGAAGAGGATGAGGTTTCAAAGATTATCGAGGGTCAGATTAACGAACCCATCTATCAATCGATTAAAAATTGGTCTGTTTCGGAACTTCGCGAGTATATCCTGAACGATTCAACTACCGGTGAAGACTTGAAACGCCTCAGCCGAGGACTGAATAGTGAAATGATTGCAGCGGTGGCAAAGATCATGTCCAACCTCGATTTAGTCCATGCCGCCAATAAAATTGAAGTTTTAACCAAATGCAATATTACGATTGGTCAAAAAGGAGTGTTAGCCTCTAGGCTGCAGCCAAACCATCCGACGGATAATGTCGACGGGATGATGGCCTCAATGAAAGAAGGGCTTGCCTATGGGATTGGAGATGCAGTAATTGGAATAAACCCGGTAGATGACTCCGTTGAAAGTGTAAAACGGTTATTGCATGCGACACATGACTTTATTCAAAAATGGGAAATTCCAACGCAAAACTGTGTGCTTGCCCATGTGACAGCTCAAATGAAAGCGGTCCAGCAGGGGGCGCCGGCAGATATGATTTTCCAGAGTATTGCCGGAACCGAAGCGGCGAATCGTTCTTTCGGGATTACCGCTTCCCTCTTGGAGGAAGCCAATGAAATGGCGAAAGTATACGGTACAGGAACTGGTCCACAACGTTTGTATTTTGAGACAGGTCAAGGCTCGGAATTATCCGCCGAAGCTCATTATGATATCGACCAATTGACAATGGAATCCCGGAATTATGGCTTTGCCCGCTACTATGACCCGTATATTGTCAATACGGTAGTCGGCTTTATCGGACCAGAGTACTTGTACAACAACAAACAAGTGATTCGAGCCGGTCTTGAAGATCATTTTATGGGAAAAATGCATGGCATTCCAATGGGCGTTGATATTTGCTATACGAACCATATTAAAGCAGACCAGAACGACATTGAAGATCTTGGCGTGCTGCTTTCCGCGGCAGGGGTGAATTTTATTATCGCTGCGCCAATGGGTGATGATTGTATGCTCAATTACCAGAGCTTAAGTTATCACGATGTTGCGACATTAAGACAGACGCTGAATAAACGGCCGGCACCATCATTTGAAGCATGGCTGGAGAAAATGGGGATTTTTGAAAACGGGAAATTAAGTAAATATGCAGGTGACCCGACGATTTTTTCGCGATAGGAGGTGTAAGGAGTGAATCCTGAGTTAGTGGAACAAATCACGAAAATGGTGGTTGAAAAATTGCAGACGAAGACCGCTGAAGGCGGTGCGGCGGTGGAAGAAGTTAAGAAAAAGGCGAACGATGATACATCGGCAAAAGTGGAAGTGAAATTTTGGAGCCACCGGACGAATCATGTTGAAACAGAGTGCAATCAAAGTCCGGGCTGCCTGGAGTCAGCTCATGAAAAAGAAAAACTTCTTGAACCAAAGCCGCCTGTAGGACTTGAAAATCCGATTAATAAGGAAGAGCTGGATCTTTTAATTAGCAAAACACCGGCAAGAATTGGCGTCGGCCGTGCGGGATTAAGGCCCAAAACGGACACTTGGCTGAAGTTTCGCTTTGACCATGCGGCAGCAGTCGATGCCGTTTATGGTGATGTCGATCCGAAAATACTTGAAAGCTTATCCTTATTAAAAGTTAACACGAAGGTTACCGACAAAGAGGTCTATGTCCGCCGTCCTGACTTCGGCCGAAAGCTCTCTGATGAGGCAAAACAATTAATTGATCAAAAATGTAAAAAGTCTCCGACGGTTCAAATTATTGTTTCTGACGGCTTAAGTTCGAAAGCGGTCGAGGAAAATTTAGAGGATGTCTATTTATCTCTTAATCAATCGCTTCAAAGCTTAGGGCTCGATGTCGGAACACCATTTTTTATCGAAAAAGGCCGGGTGGCGGCAATGGATGATGTTGGGGAGATCCTAAAACCGAAAGTGATTGTTTACTTGATTGGTGAACGTCCAGGTCTCGTGAGTGCGGAATCATTAAGTGCGTATCTCTGCTACGAACCACGCCACGGCACCATTGAGGCCGACCGGATGGTCATCTCCAATATTCATAAGGGCGGCATTCCACCGGTGGAGGCCGGCGCCTATATCGGAACGATCGTGCAAAAAATATTAAAATATGAAGCCAGCGGTGTTTCGCTGGTACAAAAAGAGCAATAAGGGGAGGGTTAATAAATGGCATTAGAACGAATTCATGCAAATATCTTGGCTGTTCGGATTATTCCAAACGTTGACCCTGCCTTAGCAGCTCAGTTTCAGTTAAAACCCCATCAACGGAGTTTAGCGATTTTTACCTCAACGATTGACGATGTCGGCTATACAGCTCTTGATGAAGCAACGAAACGCGCAGATGTTGATGTTGTCTATGCAAAGTCCTTCTACGCAGGTTCTGCGCATGCATCAGGGCCATTGTCTGGTGAAATGATCGGCGTGTTGGCCGGTCCAAGTCCAGATGAAGTGAAAAGCGGGATAGATGCGGTGATTCAAACCGCAGAAAATGAAGCGTATTTTGAGGCAATCAATGAGGAAAAAAGCCATGCATTGTATGCCCATGTCGTGGCAAGAACCGGTTCTTATCTATCAGCTGAGGCAGGGATTAATCAAGGAGAAGCACTAGCCTATTTGATTGCTCCGCCGCTTGAAGCGGTGTATGGAATGGATTCGGCGTTAAAGGCTGCGGATGTAGAGCTGGTTAAGTTTTTTGGACCGCCTTCGGAAACAAACTTTGGAGGTGGGCTATTGACTGGGTCGCAATCGGCATGCCAGGCGGCAGCGGATGCTTTTCGTGCTGTGATTATCGAGATTGCGAGAAATCCACGACAGTATTAGATTCCTATTTAATTGGCGGATAATGCTGCATACGTGTAATTATTTACACAAAAAACAAGAGAGAAAGGAGTGTCCCTGTTGCCATTTGATTTAGATTTACAATCCATTCAGGAAATGCGGGATGCAGTTCAGAAAGCTAAAGAAGCACAGCAAAAGTACTTGGCGTTTTCCCAAGAACAAGTCGACAAAATTGTGAAACGGGCTGCCGAAGCGGCTGCTGCCAAATCACTTGAATTAGCCCAGATGGCGGTCGAAGAAACCGGAATGGGTGTAGTCGAACATAAAAAAATGAAAAATGACGTCGGTTCACATACTGTCTATGAATCTATTAAAAACGAGAAGACAGTTGGAATCATTAACGAGGACCGTACAAAGAAAATAGTCGAAGTCGCCTCACCTTTTGGGGTGATTGCCGGGATCATTCCAACGACAAATCCAACTTCGAGTGCGATTTTTAAAGCATTAATCGCACTAAAAACAAGAAATGGAATCGTATTTAGTCCGCACCCACGGGCAGTGAAATGCTCAGTCGCCGCTTTAAAGATTTGTTTGGAGGCAGCCGTTGATGCGGGAGCGCCGGACGGAATTATTGGCTGGATCTCAAAACCAACAATGGCAGCAACCACTGAATTAATGCACCATCGTGATATTAATTTGATTTTAGCAACTGGCGGAAAAGATTTAGTCCGTGCTGCCTACAGTTCAGGTAAGCCTGCATATGGTGTCGGTCCTGGAAACGTGCCCGTCTATATCGAAAAAACCGCCAATATCGAAAAAGCGGTCAAAATGATTGTTCAAAGCAAAACGTTTGATAACGGCACGATTTGTGCAACGGAACAAGCCATTGTGGTTGACCAGAATGTCAAAGAAATGGCCGTAAGGGAGCTTAAAAATAATGGTGCCTATTTCTTAAATGAGCAGGAGAAATCACTTCTAGAAAAGGTGATTTCACCATTGCCAGGAAAGCTGAATCCGGCAATTGTTGGTCAAAGTGCTGTCAAGATTGCGGAATTGGCGGGTATTTCCGTTCCAGCCGACACAACGATTTTAATTGCGGAAGAAACGCGGATAGGGAAGGACGTTCCTTTTTCCATTGAAAAACTTTCGCCGATCTTTCCGATTTATACAGCTGAAAGCTATGAAAGTGCAAAAGAGCTGTGTGTGAAAATCTTAAATTTAGGCGGGATGGGACATAGCTTATCCCTTCACACCAATGATGACAATGTAGCCCGTGAATTTGCGCTATTCATGCCAGTATCACGACTGATGGTGAATACTCTTTCTTCCATTGGTGCGGTTGGAGCCACAACGGAATTGATGCCATCGCTGACACTTGGCTGTGGATCATTTGGCGGTAATATTACTTCAGACAATCTAACGGCCCGCCATTTAATCAATATCAAAAGAATGGCCTATGGAACAAAAGAGGTTAACGTTCCAAAACCATCCAGCAAAAGTCCTGCTCCACAATGGGGTGCCAGCAACTATGTAGACGAGATTGTGAATCAGGTTTTAAGCAATGTGAATGTATCGGGCCAGCTAGATTCGCAGGTCATTTCTGAATTGGTAAATCAAGTATTAAAAAAATATCAAATGAATTAATAGGAGGAATTTACAATGGCTAGAGAATTAACAGCATTAGGAATGGTGGAAACAAAAGGTTTGGTAGCATCCGTAGAAGCAGCAGATGCAATGGTAAAGGCAGCAAACGTACATTTAGTCGGTAAAGTACATGTTGGCGGCGGGCTTGTAACGGTTCTTGTCCGCGGAGATGTAGGTGCGGTTAAAGCAGCAACTGAAGCAGGTGCGGCAGCAGCAGAACGTGTTGGTGAACTATTATCTGTTCATGTCATCCCACGTCCGCACAACGAATTGGAGAGCATTTTACCAAAATTAGAAGTGGAAGTGTAAGAAGTAAGGAGCCAATAAGATGAATGAACTAGCCATTCGAATGGTTGTTGAAGAAGTGATTCAGCAATTGGTAAAAAAGGACTTCAGACCCAATACAATCCCGATGGCTGTCTCTGCACACCATTGCCACTTAAGTCAAGCTGATTTAGAAACGCTTTTTGGCAAAGGGTATGAGTTAACGAAAAAAGCGGACTTGTCTCAGCCCGGTCAATTTGCGGCTAATGAAACGGTGTTCATTGTCGGACCAAGAGGAAGCATTGAAAAAGTGCGAATCCTCGGTCCGGCTCGTTCTTTAACACAAGTGGAAGTCAGCAGAACAGATGCAGTAAAGCTTGGGTTGAAACCGCCGCTAAGGGAATCTGGCAATATTGCTGGTTCTGCACCGATTACTCTGGCAGGGCCCAAAGGAAGTATTTTCAAAAATGAAGGACTGATCATTGCCCAGGCTCATATTCATATGCACCCTGAGGATGCCGCTTATTTTGGCGTTGAAAACGGCGAGTATGTACGAATCCGAACAGAAGGGGAACGCCCGGTTTCGTTTGAAAAAGTACTTATAAGGGTTTCACCGAGATATCAGCTTGAGATGCATATCGATACCGATGAAGCTAATGCCGGGTTCATTACAAGCGGTCAGGCTGGATTCATTGTTAAGGATGGGGAGCCTTTCGTAAAACCCCAGCCTGTGACCAATCAGGTATCACTTGAACAAAACGAACCAAAAGAAGTTCATTTTCAAAAAAATCTCTTAACCAAAAGAGATGTGCAGGCATGTCAGTACGAGATGATATTGGTTCGAAAAGGCACAATCGTGACTCCATTGGCACGAGATGCTGCAAGAGAGTTGAAAAAAAGCATCCAGGTTATGGATTAGTTTAAGGGGATGATTTTTTGTTAGTTGGAACGGTGATAGGAAATGTATGGGCGACAAGGAAGGAAGAGAATCTAATAGGATTAAAATATTTATTTGTCCAGCCGGAGCTTCCATCCGGGGCGCCTATCCTTTCACCGTTTATTGCGGTGGATCGGATTGGTGCAGGAGTCGGAGATAAAGTGATGGTTACAACGGGAAGTGCGGCGGCAAATATTATCGGTGACCATAGAATGCCGATTGATGCTGTCATTATCGGAATTATCGATTCTATTGATGTAGAAGGAGGTGCTTAAATGATGTCAAAAGCCTTAGGAATGATTGAAACTAGAGGGCTGATTGCCTCGATCGTTGCCGCAGATGCAATGGTTAAAGCAGCGGATGTACGTTTAGTTAAAAAAGAAAAAGTGGACGCCGGACTCGTTTCGATTTTAGTAGAAGGAGATGTCGGGGCTGTCCAGGCAGCGGTCGATGCTGGCAAGTATGCTGCTCAAAGTGTCGGGGTGCTGGTAACCGCACATGTGATCCCGCGTCCGGATGAGGAAGTAGGGCAAATGTTGGCACAGACGCCGAAAAAGGGCGAGGAGAAACCAAAACCTGCAAAAAGAGGTCAAAGGGCAAAACAAGATGAGCCTCCAGCACAAACAGAATAATTTTTAAAAGAATGGAGGAAGAAATATGGTTTTCAAACGTAAAAAAATTGCAGTGATTGGTGCAGGATTTACTGGTGCAACAGCGGCGCTGATGATTGCGCAAAAAGAATTAGGAGATGTCATTCTGGTTGATATCCCGTCTCAAAACGATCCGACCAAAGGGAAGGCACTGGATATGCTAGAAGCAAGCCCTGTCCAAGGCTTTAATGCAAATATAACGGGTACCTCAGATTATGCGGATATACAGGATGCTGATTTGGTGTTAATCACTGCAGGGCTGCCGCGGAAACCAGGGATGAGCCGGGATGATTTGGTTTCTACCAATGCAAAAATTATCGAGCAAGTCTCTGAAAATATTAAAAAATATGCGCCGAATAGCTACATTATCGTTTTAAGTAATCCTGTTGATGCGATGACCTATGTTTGCTATAAAACAACAGGGTTTCCTAAAAATAGGATTATCGGTCAGTCCGGAGTCTTAGATACTGCGCGTTTCAACACTTTTGTTGCACAGGAATTGAATGTGTCAGTGGAAGATATTTCGGGTTTTGTCCTTGGCGGGCATGGTGATGATATGGTCCCATTGGTTCGATTCTCTTATGCCGGCGGAATCCCGCTTGATAAAATTCTCCCGCCTCACCGAATTGAAGCGATTGTGGAAAGAACGCGTAAAGGCGGCGGCGAGATTGTCAGTTTGCTAGGTCAAGGCAGTGCCTACTACGCCCCGGCAGCTTCGATGGTCCAAATGGCTGAAGCCATATTAAAAGACAAAAAACGAATCTTGCCATGTATTGCCTATCTGGAAGGGGAATATGGCTATCAGGATTTATATCTAGGGGTTCCAACGGTCCTTGGCGGCGATGGGATTGAAACGGTAATTGAAATTGCGTTAACCCCAGAAGAAAAAACAGCCCTTGATCAATCAGCCCAATCTGTTCGGAATGTTATGTCGATTTTGAAGACACGATAATATTTGGATAATATATCCTGTGAATCCTTCTACAATTCTATATTAAACTAGTAACACCTAGTTTTGGAAATAGTCGTGTATGGGATATGGTTTTACTTTAATATTTCCAGGAGATTAACTTTGAAAGGGGAAGGGTATATGGAGCAGGGAAACAACCATTTACAAAAAGCGCTTAAACCAATTCATCTCTGGGGTATTGCTGTAGGGATGGTCATATCCGGCCAATATTTTGGCTGGAACTATGGTTTTGAATCAGGCGGCACCATTGGCCTCGGCATTGCCGCACTGATTATTATTGTCTTTTATACGACCTTTATTTTTAGTTATTCAGAGCTTTCAACTTCCATCCCTCATGCCGGCGGACCGTCTGCCTACGCTCGAAAGGCAATGGGGCCGTTTATGGGCTTTATAACAGGTTTAGCCTGTTTACTGGAATTCGTATTTGCCCCTCCAGCGATTGCGGTTTCTGTTGGAGCGTATATCAATTTCTTAATCCCAAGTATTAATCCCGTTTATGCAACGGTCGGAATGTTTATTTTATTTATTTTGGTCAACCTAATTGGCGTAAAAGGTGCCGCTATCATTGAGTTAGTGGCAACGGTATTGGCACTGATCGGTCTCTCGATTTATTATGTGGCCGGTTTACCTCATGTTCAATCATCCAATATATTTAATGATATGGCTTTTAGTCATGGCTGGTCCGGTGTTTTGGCAGCGATTCCATTTGCCATTTGGTTCTTCCTTGCGATTGAAGGGGGAGCGATGGCAGCAGAAGAGGTGCGCGACCCGAAGAAGGATATTCCAAAAGGCTTTATTTCCGGTATTTTAACGCTTGGTGTGGCAACGATTTTAACCTTAGTCGTAACGGCAGGACTTGGCGGCGGTACCGGTAAACCGGCGGATTATCCACTTCCACAGGCATTGGAAAGTATTTATGGAGAAGGCAGCTTTATTCCAAAATCAGTTGCCATTATCGGTTTATTTGGTTTAATTGCCAGCTTGCACGGTATTATTATTGGTTATTCCCGTCAAACGTTTGCCCTGGCTCGTGCAGGATACCTGCCTAAGTTTTTGTCTAATCTTTCGAAACGCGGGGTGCCGCATTGGGGCTTGATTGTTCCAGGAGCGATTGGAGTGATCGCAGCAGGCTCAGCAAACTTTGCAAATGCATTGATTATCCTATCCGTTTTTGGTGCGATTACGATGTACTGCTTAAGTATGGTTTCGTTGTTTGTGCTGCGGAAAAAGGAGCCGAATTTGGAAAGACCATTTAAGGTAAGCTATCCTGTGGTACCGGCGATTGCATTAGTATTGGGTGTTTTCTCTTTCTTCTGCGTGGTAAAATACAGTGTGTTAACGACAACTCTTCCATTGTTTGGAGTGGAGCTGCCTTTGGCGGGTGTGATTCTGACGATTTTTGGTGTGGCGATTGTCTACTATTTCTTAGTAGGATCCAAGAAACTTCGTCCAATGTCGGAGGAGTTTGTTTTAATTGAGGATGTGACTTCTGGAGAAACAGGGACAGATGAGAAAATAGGATAACGTTCAATAGAAAAAGATGTTCCATTGGGGTGGGGCATCTTTTTTGTATTAGTTGAAATGATTGGATATAGACGGATCCTCAAATAATGCCCCTGTTCGTATAAGTTATCATGAACGAAACTAGCTCCTTACTCGTAACACCGTAGGTTAACTAGCAAAGTTATTTCGTGCAGGTGAATTAACCTCTGTTTACGTGCCAACAGAAGATGAGAACTGGATGTTTCATGATAGGAAGTATTTGTTAACAAGCATAAATAGATAAAAGCAGTTGGCATTGTCTGCCTTGACTGATATAATAGTAGGATATGAAGTGGAATACGAGTAATGTGGGGGAACCGGTGGTGCCGGTTGAGATTTAGTCCGTGAGACGATGACCCTTGGAACCTGATCTGGTTGATACCGGCGGAGGGAACATATTCTTAAACAATTAATTGTTTGCTGATATGCACTCAGGTTTCTTTACCTGGGTGCTTTATTTTGTTTAAGCAAGTTTTTGCCTTCTAACCAACACTTAGGTTTCACTCTCTTTCATTTGTTTCACTTTCGATTTTATTTTACATATGGGGGATTCTACATGAAGAAATGGCTAGTACTAGTCCTTTCAGTCCTTTTAGTGACTGGATGCAGCAGCAAAAAAGAAACAGAAAACGCAAAAGAAAAAAAACAGCCGCTTAAAAAGGTCTCGATTGTACTGGATTGGACGCCAAATACCAATCATACTGGATTATATGTAGCAAAAGAAAAAGGATTCTTTAAAAAAGAAGGCTTGGATGTGGATATTATCATGCCGGGTGAGACCGGTGCTGACCAACTTGTAGCTTCTGGCAAGGCGCAGTTTGGTGTTGGCTACCAAGAAGCGATTACCCAGGCACGTATTCAAGGGGTACCACTCGTATCGATCGCTGCAGTGATTCAACACAATACATCAGGATTCGCTTCACCAGCTGGCAAACAGATTCAATCTCCGAAAGATTTTCAAGGAAAAACATATGGTGGATGGGGCTCGCCAGTCGAAAAATCTGTCATCACTTCTCTCATGAAAAAGGAAAACGCCGATGCCAATAAGGTGAAAATCGTGAACATGGGTGATACGGACTTTTTTACGGCTGTGAAACGAGACATCGATTTCGCTTGGATTTACTATGGGTGGACTGGTGTAGAAGCAGAGCTTCGTAATGAAAAAATTAATATGGTTTACTTAACAGATTACTCTGACAAACTGGACTACTATACACCTGTTTTAGAAACAAACGAGAAAATGATCAAAGAGGACCCTGAAACGGTTAAGGCGTTCGTAAATGCCGCTGCCAAGGGGTATGAATTTGCCATTAAAAACCCTGATCAAGCGGCAGATATCCTGATTAAAGCAGCACCGGATTTAGATCCAAAGCTTGTAAAGAAGAGTCAAGAATGGTTGTCTCCAAAATATCAGGATGATGCAAAGGAATGGGGAATTCAAAAGCAAGAGGTTTGGGAAAATTATGCCCAATGGATGTATGATAATAAGCTTCTCGACAAGAAACTAGATGCGAAAAAAGCATTTACAAATGAATTTTTACCAAAATACTAGGGGGTAGTAAAACATGGCGAATTCATTAATCAGCATTCAAATCATACCGAAAACAAAGGATGGAGAAGACGTCATTCCATACGTTGATGAAGCCATTAAAGTCATTGCTGAATCTGGTGTGAAATATGAGGTACACCCGTTAGAAACAACCATGGAAGGCGAACTGCACGAATTATTTACTGTGATTTCAAAAATGAATGAACGAATGATTGAAATGGGAAGCAAAAATGTCATTTCTCAAGTAAAAATCCTTTATCAGCCAACAGGTATTTCCATGGATGACTTAACGGAGAAATATCGATCATGAGGAAGAATCTTGTAAAAGGGTGGAGACCGATTTTGGTTCTCCTCCTTTTGTTTGTCATTTGGGAGATTGTCGTTAAAATAGCAGAAGTGCCGGAATGGCTTCTTCCGCCGCCATCAAAGATTTTCACAGAGGCCATTGCCGGTTGGCGTGATTTTTATCCAGATGTGTTTTCAACGGTTAAAATTTCACTATTTGGATTTGTAGTTGGAGCATTCATTGGACTGGCGGTCGCCGTTTTATTCCATCTGGTGCCTGTTTTAAGGGATTCTTTCTATCCATTATTGATTTTATCGCAAAATGTTCCCATTATCGTTCTGGCTCCACTGTTGGTGATTTGGTTTGGGTTTGGCTTATTGCCCAAAATGATTGTCATCACCCTTGTTTGTTTCTTTCCCATTACAGTGGCCGCCTTAGATGGATTTAGCCAAACCCCTTCAGAGTTGAAGCATTATATGAGGATGGCAGGTGCATCCAAAACACAGCTTTTTTGGAAATTGGAGCTGCCGTTTTCGTTGCCCTCGATTTTTTCAGGCTTTAAGGTTTCTGCCACGTATAGTGTAATGGGTGCCGTTATTTCTGAATGGCTTGGTGCTAAGCAGGGGATTGGTGTCTTTATGACATTCGCATCGTCGTCTTTTCGAACGGACCGGGTGTTCGTTGCCATTTTTACCATCATGTTCTTAAGCCTCTTATTTTTCTTTTTAATCGTTTTTATGGAGCGAAGAGTGGTTCGATGGCAGCAGAAAGGGGATGAGAAAAAATGAGCTATCTTCGTTTTCAAAACGTTTCGAAACGTTTCGGGCAAAATGAAGTACTGAATGACCTTGATTTTTCCATTAATAAAGATGAATTTGTTTCTATTATTGGCCCTTCAGGTAGTGGGAAAAGCACCATTTTCAATTTAATAGGAGGAATTCTTTCACCAGATGAAGGGGAGATCCTATTAGACAACCAGTGCGTTAATGGAAAGCGTGGTTTTATTAGCTATATGCCTCAAACTTCTTCTCTTTTCCCGTGGAGGACGATACTTGAAAATGTCCTTCTTGGCCAAGAGCTTCAGGGAAAAAAAGACGTAAAAGCAGCACGAGAAATGCTGGCGATTGCAGGACTCTCTGATTATGAAAACGCCTATCCTCACATGCTATCTGGAGGAATGAAGCAGCGGGCTGCTTTTATCCGTGCCTTATTGAGCCCGCAAGAGGTGATCTGTCTTGATGAGCCTTTTTCAGCATTAGATGAGCTAACCCGATTTGAAATGCAGAAATGGTTATTGGAAATGTGGGAATCACATCGAAGGACGATTCTTTTTATTACTCATCATATTGAGGAAGCACTGTTTCTATCCGATCGAGTGATGATGCTGTCTGGTAAGCAAGCAAAGGTCGTTTCAAACATAGAGGTTCCATTTGAAAGGCCGCGGCACGAAGGTATTCTACTAGATGAAAGCTTTATTCAACGGAAAAGGGATGTATATTACCAATTAGTAGGTGAAATCAAATGAACATGATCGACGCTCATATACATTTGGATCGCTATCAGGATGAGGAAATCAAACGGATTGTATTGGATTCAGCCCATATCGAAGCCTTGATTTCTGTATCCTTTCATTTGGATTCCAGTAAAAGAAACCTTTTGCTTTCACAAAAATATCAAAAGGTAAAACCTGCATTTGGCTACCATCCAGAACAAGCATTGCCTTCTGAAAACGAGCTAAACGTGCTGCTAAATTGGATGGACGACCACCGTGACGAGATGATTGCTGTAGGAGAGGTGGGGCTGCCATACTACTTAAGGCAAGAGCAGGGGATATCGATTGCTCCTTATTTTGAAGTATTAGAAGTGTTTATAAGTAAGGCGAAAATATGGGACAAACCGATTGTTCTTCATGCTGTTTACGATGATGCGCCTCTCGTTTGTGACCTTCTCGAAAAATATTCTGTTTCCAAAGCGCATTTTCATTGGTTTAAAGGGGATCAGAATACAATAGACCGAATGATAAGAAACGGCTACCATATTTCTATTACCCCGGATGTGGTGTATGAACAAGAAATCCAGCAGCTTGTCAGCGTCTATCCTCTCGAGCTTATGATGGTTGAAACAGATGGTCCTTGGCCATTTGAAGGTCTATTTGCAGGGAAAATGACCCATCCGAATATGATGGAGGAATCCATAAGGAAAATCGCACTGCTCAAGAAGCTTTCCGCTGCGGAAGTTTCAGATGTCTTACATCAAAACACAAAAGGGTTTTATCAATTAACATCTTGAAGCTGCCGATCAAACATTGGCAGCCTTTCTTAGTGTACTAACGAAGCACTTTAGTTTAAGTACAAAATTTTACAATAATTCTGTTGGATTCAACCATAATGGTTACCTTCATGTTCATGAAATTGCTAATGTTACCAAGGAAATTGCCTTCCATCTTTGAAATACCCTCCATAGGTCCTTCAGGTCCAATATAAAGTTGTCAAGGCTTTTAAGTACTAGTAAATTCAATCCCTTTATATTCAAAAATAGTAACTCTATTTAATAATGGAATATTATAATGAGTATTTTCAGAAAATAAAGGATATTTCGAATTGATGTAGAATTAAACAAAGGAAAAAAAGATGTTTAAAACAGTTTGATTCCAGAACTAAAGGATTATTAAGGGGGCATATATGGTATTGGAAAAATCAATAAGAGAAATAATTAACGGATATAGGGAAAAAGAATTTTCTCCTGTAGAAATCCTCGAGGAGTATGTGAAACAAATAAAAACTCATAACCCAAAACTTAATGCTTTTATTACAGTTAATGAAGAAAAAGCCTTTGACCAAGCTGTAATTTCAGAAAGGAGAATATTGGAAGGAGGAGATATAAGAATTCTTGAGGGCATACCAATTTCTTACAAGGATAACATTGATACTAAAGGGATATTAACAACGAGCGGTTCTGTTATTCATAAAAATCGAATTCCTGCAAGTAATGCAAGTGTTGTTGAAGCTCTTAATTCTGAAGGTGCTGTGAACATTGGAAAAACCAATATGTATGAATTTGCATTTGGTATTACCTCAAAAAATTCCTTTTTCGGTGATATTAAGAATCCTTGGAATGACAATGTTACAGCTGGCGGTTCAAGTGGTGGTTCAGCAGTTGCCGTTGCAGCTAATCTTTGTATGGGGTCAATCGGCACCGATACTGCAGGTTCCATTCGAGTACCTTCTTCGTGCTGTGGTGTGATAGGGTTAAAACCAACATATGATTTAGTAAATATGAGAGGTATAATGCCATTATCCAATTCCCTCGATCATACAGGTCCAATTGCTCGAAATGTTGAAGATTTAGCTATCATGATGGAGGCTATCACAAAGAAAACATTCACGAATAATTGTATTTCTGACATAAGAGGAATGAGAATTGGGGTTCCTAAGCAGTACTTTTATGAAAGGATAGATAATGATGTTTTGAGTTTCTATAAGAATGCATTAAATACTTTTGAAAGGTTAGGAGCAATAATAGTAGAACTTGAAATTCCGAATTTCGATGATCCAAGAAAAATTGCACATGTATTAGCTACCTCCGAAGTTGGTTATTTCCATAGTGAATTAATTAAGTTATCGCTATCCCAATATAGTGAGGAAGCAATAAACACATTTGATAAGAGTAAATCTATTTCCGCCCACTCATACATTGATGGCTTAAACAAAAGAGCACAAATGACTAGAGATATAAGCAAACTTTTTGACCTTGTTGATATTTTAGTAACTCCAACTATGCCTATAGGGCCACCAGACATAGGGATTAAAGAGTTCTTGTTAGCTGGAGAGATGGAATCGATCGATGAATGCATGATTCGATATACTTGTTTATTTAATATAACGGGCCTTCCTGCGCTTTCCATTCCTTGCGGTTTATCACATGGATCCGTTCCAGTTGGTCTGCAATTAATAGCAAATCATCATAGAGAGGACCTTTTGATAAGGAATGCGCATTCATATGAACAAGCCATGTTATTGGATTTTTATAAAATAAGGGAAAAAATCGTAAAAAATTAAGCGAGAAAGTGTAATAAATTAAAACATTACAGATTTATATTGTTTAAATATGATATTTAATTTTTAAATTTTTTAGAATATTCAGTATTGACATAGATAGTTTTCAAGTTTAATATATTGTTTATAAGGAATGCGTATTCAATGCTAGCTAGCAGCTTATATTTTTTTTGAAATAAATCTAAATAGAGTAAAAGAAATATATGAATGCGGATTCAAATGAAAAAATCAGCAGTAAGTAGTTAAATAGGTTCTCCAATGGAGTTTTTTAGAATCTTCGCGCAGATAAAAAATAGAAAATATTTTTTGTGAATGCGGATTCATAAAAAAATCTAATCAAAAGGTAATTTTTATGATTGAATGCGGATTCAAAACAAATCTTGTAACAATAATAAAAAACTTTTTGAAATACCACCACACCACAGAAACTACACAATAATCCTTCAAACAGCCTTCAGATAATTTTACGTCAAGATATTTCATCCAGTTAAGTTGAAAAAATACAGTACTTAACAAACTCCAGACCCCAGCAAATCATTTAGCTTATTAATAATGATCTACCGTATGTGCACTTTTATTAAAGGTCTAAAATTATTAATAGCTCAATGTCATATACAAAACATTTTTTACAAGAAATGATGTACCTAAAAAAATTTAAGTCAACCTATTAAAAGAGAGGAATGTGCAAATGAGTATAAAAAAAGGATTTCGTTTTTTCGCTGTTCTCTTAATGCTAGTAACCCTTATTATTTCTGGATGTAGTAATTCAGAATCTTCAAACGGCGAAACCAAACCGAGTGCAGATTCTTTGAAGGGGAAAACAGTGAAAGTATTACTTTCAGCTGGCGGTGTTGGCCAATTTAACGCATGGAAGCAAAGATCCAAAGAATTTACGAAAAAAACGGGCATTAAAGTAAAATTTATTGAAACTCCTTATGAAAACCTTTTAGAAGACATCACCACAGACGGTATTGCAAATGGTGGGGCGTACGATTTAGTTGCACACCTTGATTCCATGGGTTCTTCTATTTCACAGTTTGTAGAACCTCTTGATAACTATGTAAAAAGGGACAATATTGATTTAAATCGTTGGCCAAAAGCAGCGATTGATCTATCCACATTTGATGGTAAGATTCAGAGTTTGCCGGTAAGGGCTCACGTTCAAATGCTGTTTTATCGTAAAGATATCTTTCGAAAATTAAACATTCAACCTCCTACCACTTGGAAAGAGTTTGAGGAAGCAAGTAAAAAAATTACCGACAACACTGACTTATCTGGTGTCGTTCCGTACTATGCTGCAGGTAATAATGGTCAAAACCTATTTATGTGGACAGCTTATTTATGGAGTAATGGCGGTGACATTTTTGATAAAGATATGAAACCAACATTTGCATCCAAGGAAGGTGTAGAGGCTACGCAACGCTATATTGATCTTCTTGTAAAAGATAAAGTGGCACCGCCGGGTTCTGTAACCTTTGGTGAACAAGATTCTCGTACATTCTTTAAACAAGGTAAGGCTGCCATGTGGTTAGGCTGGTGGTGGGTGTTCTCTGAATTCAACAGCAAAGAATCAGCTGCTCCAGAAGTTGCAGGAAATGTAGGGTTTGCCCCTGTTCCCGGATGGGAAGGGAAAGATAGCAAAGCAAACGTTTCATCTTTCCCATTGGCAATGATGAAGGGGTCTAAAAATAAAGAAGCTGCATGGGAAGTTTTGAAGTGGATTGCAGAGCCTCAGGAAGAACTTGATATTGTAATGAAGACGGTTAAAAATGAAGTCCCGGCTGAAGTGCAATCTACCGTAATCACACAAACTGAGAACCTCCGAAATAAGGAACTTAATAGTTTAAGCGATGGGTTTTATGATGTGGCAGCTGATAATTTTGAGAATTCTCGTGCATTGCCAAAAATACAGGAATGGCCACAAGTCGCGGATATTATTAGTGCGGCCATCTCAAAAATGGCGACAGGTGAACCGGTTGAATCTAATCTTAATAAAGCCTCAGAGCAGGTTGAAAAGCTCTTGGATAAAGCTGGATACTATAAGTAACATTTGAAGATTAAAATACACCTATCAATAAAGGTTTAGAAGGTGTCTAATTTCTTCTAAACCTTTCAAGATAGGGGATCTGGTACTCTATTGGGTGTAAATGTCACAATTGATGTTTCCTATTACCCTACTACACTACTTAGGAGGGACTTTAAATGAAAAATAATGTTTTTAAATACACAATCCTTGCTCCTGCGCTCATTCTTATTTTAGCAACGACAATTTACCCTCTTATTAGGTCGTTTTGGATCAGTCTCCATACTTGGGACTTAAAGAAATCAACAGAAATGGGTCCTTTTATTGGCTTTGAAAATTATATACGCGCCTTTTCGGACTCACAATTTTGGAATAGCGTTGTCATTACACTAATTTTTACTGGATTGACTGTACTTATTACCATTGTACTGAGTATCGGGGTTTCACTCCTGTTAAGTAAAGAAAAGCGTTATCTTTCTTATCTGCGCGCAGTTTTAATTATTCCTTTTGCAATGAGTGCTGCTCTAATCGGTTACTCTTGGCGATTCATGCTAAATTCAGATTATGGTTTATTCGATAAAATTATTGATTTTTTCTTGCCGCCTTTGGCAGATGTAGTTTGGTTAGGCACCCCACAAACAGCAATGGCAGCACTAGTTTCCGTAGTTGTTTGGATTTGGCTTCCGTTTATGAGTCTAATGTTTATCAGTGGTTTAATGGGCATGCCAAAAGAAGTGTTTGAAGCGGCTCAGGTGGATGGGGCATCTCGAATTAGAACTCTAATACATATTACATTACCGATGCTAAGACCCATTATTTTGATTGCTTCCATTTTAATGACAATGTTTTCATTAAAGGCATTTGACCCTATTGCTACACTTACTCAAGGAGGACCAGGAGATTCCACTGAAGTGTTAAATTTCCTTATTTATAAAACAGGGTTCCGCTTCTTTGATATGGGATATGCCTCTGCGCTCGGTTATATTTTAGCGATGATCACCATTGGGTTTGTCGTAATTTACATGAGAAGGCTTGTCAAAGGAGATGACTGGAATTAATGAGCAGTGCATTAGATTTAAGTGAAAAAGAAAGTAAATCAGAATTGTTGAGTGAACCATTGGGTTTAAACAAAAAAAATAACAAGGTTTCGTTTGCTTCCATTTTTGAAGGGTTCGGTGTCATTCTTGTTGCGGTGTTTCTTTTCCTTCCTATCTTCTGGATTGCTATTACAGCATTTAAGCCGGAACAGGAAGTTTATACAACAAGCATTTTTTTTCAGGCTACTCTAGACAATTTTAAGACTGTCTTTAGTCAATCTAATATTGGAAAATATTATTATAACAGTACCATTGTTGTTTTTGTAACACTGCTTATAACAATGCCAGTGAGTATCCTTGCATCATATAGTCTTTCCCGATTCAAAATCCCTGGGAAACAATTATTTTTGTTTGCAATATTAGCGACACAATTTATTCCATTAATTGTTAACGTTATTCCATACTTTATCATGTTCCGAAATTGGGGATTGCTTGATACAACACTCGCCCTAATCATTGTTAACTTAGGTCATACAATTCCTTATGGTATTTGGCTTCTTAAGGGATTTATTGATAAAATTCCACAGGATATGGAAGAAGCCGCAACGATTGATGGAGCAAATCGACTTCAAGTAATATGGCATGTTTTAATACCTCTTGCTAAACCGGGAATTATTACAGCTACCGTTTTTTGCTTTGTTATCACATGGAATGAATTTATGTTCGCATTAGTTTTAACAAATCAAGAGGCTGTTACATTACCGGTCGCCCTGTCATTCTTTAATGGGGAAAAGGGAGTCTTATGGAATCAAATGGCTGCAGCGGGAATCATCTTTGTTATACCAACGATCATTTTTATGTTGATAGTAAGAAAGCAATTTATTTTAGGAATGACTTCAGGCGGAGTTAAATAAAGAGTGATTGCCTGATTAGCCAATAATTATTTATAAAAGGATGGTTCAGCAAATGGAGAAAACATTAACTAAAGAAGAAACCAGTGTGATGATTAAAACAGAAGATAAGAAAAAGAGTAACATTCAAATAAAGAATAGGGGAAATTTAATCTTTTATGCTGACTCAAGTGAAGTGAATCCAATCGATTCTAAGGATGATTATGACTATGTCAATATTAGTCCTGTTGACCAGAAAAAACAAAGCATGAGAGGGTTTAATGAGGAGTATAACAATATTGTTGATTATATTGTTAAAATAACCCGCCAAATTTGGAAAGAAAAAGATATTGGCTTAATTTATGATACCTACAGTACCGGGGTAAGCATTCACAAAGGCTTAATTAACAGCCATGGAATAAATGAGGTAATTTCCGGAACTCTTCAAACGCTGCATTCTTTTCCGGATCGAAAAGGATTAGGCTGGAGTGTTGTTTGGTCGGGCAATGACCAAGATGGATTTTTTACTTCTCACAGAGGAAGATCCGTTGCGACTAATACCGGTGACAGCTATTATGGACCGGCAACTGGTAAAAAAGTTATGTTTAGAACAACGGCAGATTGTCTGATTCATTCCAATAAGATTTATGAAGAATGGCTGGTAATGGATACTTATCATCTTGTTCAACAATTGGGGTTTGACCCCATTGAGGTGGCTAAGAAAGTAGCGTTAGGCACTCAAAAACTTGCCCCTTCGTTAAGTTTTGGCCTTCCAGAAACAGCAGAGGCAGGACTTCCTCCAAAACTTTTCATACCATCATCAGTTGAATTTGAAATTGGGGAATTTATGCTTGAGCTGTTTAATAAAGTTTGGGAGAGACGTTCCTTTAACTTTGTTAAAAAATTCTATGAAGAAAAAGCAGTTCTTCATTATGTCTGTAACAGAGATCTTGTCGGCGTTAATGAGATTCAAGGGATGTTTCTTAGTCTATTTGCTTCAGTACCAAATGCAAAATTAGTACTTGAACGGATTACTTGCAACAGGAGAGAGAGTAATCAAGACTGGGATGTTGCTGTTCGCTGGCGGTTACAAGGAATGCATGAGGGCACTGGTTATTTTGGAGTGCCAAGTGGAAAACCGATTGATATCTTTGGAATTAGTCACTATAAAGTAAGAAATGAAAGAATCGTAGAAGAGTGGCTATTATTTGACGGAATGGAAGTATTGCGGCAAATCTATTTGCCTGAATCAGAAGAAAAGGCAGCAGCTGGGAATGTTCAAACAGAAGATGGTAATTTTACAGGAGTTTCGTGATTAACAGTATTGGGCTTAGTTTTTTATAAAAAAGGAGGCAGTAAGTTGGAATACTTAAAAAAGGCAAAATTATATGAACAGACATATTCTAATGATGTTGAACAAACAGTGAAAGAGATTATTGAAGTTGTTAGGTCAGAAGGCGATGCTGGTGTTAAAGAGTATGAAAAACGTTTCAGTCAGTCGGACCGTCCTCTAAGAGTAAGCGATGAGGAAATTGAAAGATGCATCAGTAAACTCTCAGATGAAGTGAAAGAATTAATTGACCGGGTGGTGGACCGAGTTTCGGCATTTTCTCAGGCCCAGCTTGAGTGTTTAATGCCATTCGAAAGAGAATTCGGGCCAGGAATCCATATGGGCCATCGTATTATTCCAATTGAAAAAGTTGGAGCCTATGTACCAGGAGGAAGATTCCCACTATTGTCATCTGGTCCTATGGTTGTTGCACCTGCAAAAGTAGCTGGAGCTAAACAAATCGTTGCATGCAGTCCGGCAAACTTTAATGGGGGTATCCACCCTGCCGTCCTTTACGGGCTCGTGAAATCAGGTGCAACCGATATATTTGCCATTGGGGGAGCCCAAGCTATTGCTGCCATGGCTTATGGAACAGAATCAGTCCCTGAAGTGGATATCATAGCTGGCCCAGGAAACCGATTTGTTGCAGAGGCCAAACGTCAAGTATTCGGAAAAGTAGGGATAGATCTTATTGCTGGTCCAAGCGAGATAATGGTTTTTGCAGATGATTCAGCAAATCCCAAAAAATGTGCTGCTGACCTCTTGGCCCAGGCGGAACATGATCCATTTGCAAGAGCCATTTTCGTTACAACCTCTCGTAACCTGGCTAAACAAACCGTGGACGAAATTGAACATTTGCTTCAAGAGTTTTCTCCAAGTTCCCCAGCGTATGAATCATGGTCCAATTTGGGAGAAATTATCTATGCAGAGTCTTTACAAGAAGGAATTGATATTTGTAATGATTATGCGATCGAACATCTGCATTTACATGTAAGAGATAGTAGACTTCTGATGGAGCAGCTTCATAATTACGGTTCACTTTTTATAGATTCTGATAGTTCAGTTGTATTTTCCGATAAGGTTTCTGGAACTAACCATACATTGCCAACGAATAGAGCTGCCCGATATACGGGAGGGCTGTGGGTAGGAAGTTATGTTAAGGTAATCACCCATCAACAGATTACAGGGGATGGTGTACAATACCTAGCATCACATGCTGCTAAACAATCAGATATTGAAGGTCTTGAGGGACATCGTCTCTCGGCTGCCATTCGTTTAACCGAGGATGAAGTACCAACAGCTAAATAAATTTTTTTACTATGTTACTACACCATGAATTAATCAATCGGGTAAATATATGAATGCGGATTCAAAAGGGGTAATGATTAATGTGAAGGTAGAAATGAAACATAGTATTAATGCTTATGATGTCGCAAGAAAAGCTGGTGTTTCCCAATCAACAGTTTCGCGGGTATTAAATAATTATCCGCATATTAAGGAAGATACGAAAAAAAAGGTTCTATCTGCCATTAAGGAACTTAATTTTACACGGGATGAGATTGCCAGGAGTTTAGCGGAAAAGAAGACAAGGACAATCGGCTTAATCATTGGTGATATTACAAATCCATTTTACGCTGAGACATCTAGCATTATTATGAAAAGAGCCAATGACCAAAATTATGATGTCATCATAAGCTACACTGATTATCAAAATGATAATCTGGATCAAGCCATTCAGACTCTTATTGGAAAAAGAGTGGATGGGATTATTATTGGTTCAATTAATCGGTCTAATAAAAAAATCAATGAACTATATCAATCTGGTTTTCCTATTATTTTATATAATAGCCCGGTGGATGATTATGAGCATGCCAATTTTGTTGTGCTAAATAATGAAAGAGGTGGTTATTTAGCGACAGAACACCTCATCAATCTCGGTCATCAAAGAATCGCATTTGTCTCGGGACCTGATCGATTTTTGAATCTTTATCAGCGGCACATAGGTTATGTTAATGCATTAAAAAAATATAATATTCCATATAATGAAAGTTTGGTTTATAAGGGTGAATTGACTTTCCAAGAAATTATCACTTTTGTTATTACACGTCTCTTTACTCACAATAGGCCAACTGCCATTTTTGCTGGTTCTGATCAAATCGCATTAGCGATAATGGATGCAGCAGCTAAGCAAGGGCTCAGAATGCCGGAAGATCTTTCTATCATAGGTTACGATAATATAAATTTTTCTGCCAACCATTTAATCAGTCTAACTACTGTTTCTCAAAATATCGTTACCATGGCTACTCTAGCATTGGAAAATCTGCTTCTATTAATTGAGGGAAATGAAGTGATGGAGAAATCTATTCAAATTGAATTAGCACCCGAACTCATTATTCGAAAGACCACAGGTCCTGTTTCCATTTTGACATAATTCCCGGCCCTTTATTACTTGATTCGTCAAGTTAGGGCTGGAATTTCTTAGAGCAGTATTAAAGGAAAAAATATTTTTTGATATTTTAATAGGAGTGTATGCGGATGGCTCAGTATTTAAAGGTTGGAAAAACGGTTGAAGAACTAGCTCAGTCAGAGGAGCAGGTATACCAAACAGTTAAGTCCATGATAGAAGAGGTAAAGAAAAATGGAGATAGTGCTGTAAGGGAGTTTTCTAAACGCTTAGACAAATGGGTACCTGAGAGTTTTCTACTATCTCAGGAACAAGTTAAGGAAATTATTAATTCTGTACCCGAGGAAACGATTAACGATATTAAATTTGCACAGGCTCAAGTAAAAAGGTTTGCAGAGGCACAAAAATCCTCGATTAGAGATATTGAAGTGGAAACATTACCAGGAATAACATTGGGTCATAAAAATATCCCAATTGATAGTGTAGGATGCTATATTCCTGGTGGAAGGTATCCGATGGTTGCTTCGGCACATATGAGCGTATTAACTGCAAAAGTGGCAGGAGTAAAACGGGTCATCGCATGTACGCCCCCGATTAATGGGGAAATTCCAGCTGCAACGATTGCAGCCATGTCACTGGCAGGTGCAGATGAAATATATATCCTTGGCGGAGTTCAGGCTTTAGCTGCAATGGCGATCGGTACAGAAACAATTGTACCGGTAGATATGATTGTCGGACCAGGAAATGCCTATGTGGCTGAAGCGAAACGCCAGCTTTTCGGAATAGTAGGCATTGATTTGCTGGCCGGACCAACTGAAACATTAGTAATCGCTGATGACAAAGCTGACCCTGAAATGATCGCCTGTGATATTCTTGGTCAAGCCGAACATGGCCCGACTTCCCCAGGAGCTTTAATTACCACCTCAGCCAGGATTGCCAAGGAAACCTTAATTGAAATAGAGCGGCAATTAAAAGTCCTGCCAACGGCTGACGTAGCAAGGGTTTCTTGGGAAGAAAACGGAATCATTATTGTTGTTGACACACTGGAAGAGGCTGTAGTTGAAGCTAATAAATTAGCATTTGAACATGTAGAAATACTTACTGAAAATCCTGACTATTTCTTAAGCAATCTGAAAAATTTCGGGGCATTGTTTTTAGGACCAGAAACGAATGTTGCGTATGGAGATAAGGTAATTGGAACAAACCATACCCTTCCAACGAAGGGGGCTGCACGTTACACAGGAGGACTTTGGGTTGGAAAATTCATTAAGACATGTACTTATCAAAAATGTACTCCAGAAGCGAGTGCTTATATTGGTGAATATGCTGCTCGTTTATGTGAATTAGAAAATTTCATGGGTCATCGTGAACAAGCATTACTTCGAGTTAGACGATATGGAAAGAAAACTGTGACAAGTTAATTTTTTATATAAAAATTTATGTAAGGGAGGAAAATAAATTTTGATAACGATAACAAAAGAAGAATATAAAAAGCGAGTCATTCGGTTCGAGGATTTGGTTTCTGACAAAGCGGCTTTTATTGATGCGAAAACTCCTGGTTCAGACAAAAAAGATAACTATACCATTATTGGACCTGGAGTATCAGAAAGCAGCAACAGGGTAATCAATTTAGAGGAAGCACATGGATTTAACTTTGGAGCGGCTGCTATGCCTCATGGAATAAAAAACTCGCTTCATTCTCACTTAACTGCAGAGGTTTTTATAGTTGCCAAAGGGACATGGCGCTTTTTCTGGGGGAATGATGGGACAGAAGGAGAGACTATTTTAAAAGAGGGAGACGTTTTCTCCATTCCTACTAAGATTTTCCGGGCATTCGAAAATATAGGATCTGACGACGGTTTCTTGTTTTGCATTTTAGGTGAAGATAACCCTGGAAAGGTTACCTGGGCTCCTCAAGTACTGCGTGCCGCTGAAGGATATGGACTAGTTTTGCTTGAGGATGGACGTTTAATTGATACGACAGCTGGCCAGGAAATTCCTGAAGATGCAAACGTAGTGATGCCGATCAGCAATGAAGAATTGGCTAAGGTTCCTAAAATAAACGCAGAAGAAATGAGCAAACATATATTTCGGTTCGAAAACCGGATTCCTTACGAAGAGTCATACTTGGATTGCCGACTTCCCGGTGGGGACAAAAAAAGCTATGGTTTGATTGGACCGGGCATGGCGGAGGCTGTCGAGCGTCCAACAATGCTAAACACTAAGCATTCTTTTACCTTCGAGTTAGTGGAATCTAAGGAGGGCAATGGTTTCCATCCATTCAAACAATCAACAAAGCAGGTCGTTTTCGTTCAAAGCGGTGAATGGAAGGTTTCTTTAGGAGATGGAGGAGAAGACGGGGAAGTGATACTACAAGCTAAGGACGTTATGTCTATTCCAGCCGATGTGATTCGACGTTTTGAAAGTGTTGGAAAGGAAACGGGATTCCTCTTTATTATTAACAGCGGGGATGAACGTCCCAAGCTTGAATGGGCACCTGAAGTGGTAAGCGCTGCCAGGGAAACCGGCTTATATCTAGATGAAAACAATAGGTTGCTTAAATTATAAATAAGTATTTATAAAATATGATCGTAACCCCAAGTTTTCTGTTTCAGATAACTTGAGGGTTGCGATTTTTTCAAAGACTAAGAGATTCGCAAGTTCCATAGTAACACCTTTATTCCTGAGATAGCAAGTAGATATAAGTGGAGGGAAAGACGTGGACTATTTTACAGACCTAAAGAGTCAAAAGGTGATTGTTACGGGTGGAAATAAAGGAATTGGAAAGGAAATTGCCCATTCTTTTGCCAAACTAGGAGCAACAGTCATCATTACGGGGCGGGAAGAATTTTCCCTTAAAGAAACAGCAGATCAATTAAAAGAATATAATCCCGATTGTTCCTATATTGCTTGTGATATGCAAGATATTAAGAGTATCAATTTAATGGTTGATGAAGCATATTCTCGGATGAGAGGCATTGATGTTCTTGTCAATAATGCAGGAATAAATATTCCGAAACCCGCGCTTGAAGTGACAGAAGAGGATTGGGATCGGGTACTGGACACTAATTTGAAAGGAGTGTTCTTTTGTTCCCAACAGACCGGGAAATATATGGTTTCCCAAAGAAAAGGGAAAATTATTAATATTGTTTCACAAATGGCTTTTGTTGGATATGTTAAACGAGCGTCCTACTGTTCTAGTAAAGGTGGAGCAGTTCAGCTTACGAAAGCATTGGCCATTGAATGGGCTCCTTATAATATAAAGGTTAATGCAGTTGCCCCAACCTTTATAGAGACCGATTTTACAAAAAAAATGTTTGAGGATCAAGACTTTTATCAAGATGTGATAAGCAGGATTCCACTGGGGAAAATGGCCCGCCCTTCTGATGTCACAGGATCGGTTCTATTTTTGGCTTCTGAAATGTCAGATTTTATCACGGGAGAGACCATTAGAGTTGATGGAGGATGGACAGCAATTTAAGGAGCTGAGGAGGTTCCAATGCTGATTCACACGATTTTATTAAAATATTATTTTCAAAGAATTGCTTCGGGGAGATTCTTGCTGATTCTTTTATTAGTTTCAGAAGATAAAATACATATTCAAGAAAGGGATAATGATGAGTAAAGAAGATTTAATTTTGCTTCCAGGGACACTGTGCACGGAAAGTCTTTGGAAATATCAAATAGAACAATTGTCAGATGTGGCGAATATCCAAGTTGGTGATTTGACACAGAACGATACAATCCAAGGGATGGCGGAATCGATATTAAGAGAAGCCCCATCAGAATTTTGCCTTGCTGGTCTGTCTATGGGCGGGATTGTTGCGATGGAATTAATGCGCCAAGCCCCTGAAAGGGTCAAGAGATTAGCTTTGCTGGATACCAACCCTACCCCTCCACACTCAGAACAGATCGCGGGCTGGGAAAATTTTATTGCCATGGCTAATAACGGACGATTTATGGATATTACCGAAAAGTATTTGCTGCCTGTTTTAATCCATCCTCATAGACAGAAGGATGATAATTTAGTTAAAACCATTATACAAATGGCTGAAGACATCGGACCTAATGCAATGAGCAGACAAATGAACGCACTTATGACTCGTCCGGATGTAAGGGAGCATTTATCCTCAATTAAATCTCCAACACTTGTTATTCTTGGACGCCAGGATGAACTTTGTTCCATTGAAATGCATGAATATCTTGCTTCTGTCATTCCTAATGCAAAACTCGCAGTTATTGAAAATTGTGGTCACTTATGTACGATGGAACGGCCTAAGGAGGTTACAACAGTTTTACGTGACTGGCTGATTAGTTAGGTAGAGTAAAAATCGTAATACAACACCTATAAATCGGAAATTTCCGTATTAACAATATTGATTAAAGGAGTGAATAAAGTGATTAACAAAGTGAAGGAAAAGATCAGGAATGGAGAAAAAGTACTGGGGGTTTTTCTTGGAATTTACTCACCCTCACTGATCGAGATGATTGGATATTCTGGATATGATTTTGTCGTAATTGATGATGAACATGGGGCATTTAGTCATTCGGAAATTGAAAACATGGTAAGGGCTGCAGAGTTGGTTGGTTTAGTCCCAATTATCAGGGTTTCTTATGATCCATCAAGCATTCAAAAGGCATTGGATCGAGGAGCAAAAGGTATTCAAGTACCTATGGTTAATACAAAAGAAGATGCGGAGCGGGTGGTGAAAAGAGCTAAATTTCCGCCGCATGGACAAAGGGGAGCCGCTTTTGCCATCCGGGCTGCACGTTTTGGAAGGGATGGTGGTGAATCCTATTTTATAGAAGCTGATGAGAATCTCCTAGTCAGTGTTCATATTGAAACACCAGAGGCTGTGAACAACTTTAAGGAAATTATGAGTGTGCCAGGTATAGACATGGCATTTATTGGATCCACTGATTTATCAGTCAGTATGGGATTTAAGGCAGAGGGAGCAAATCATCCTAAAGTAAAACAGTCAATCCATGAGTTGTTTAGAATCGCCAATGAGCATGGATTTAAGGTCGGAACCGTAGCAGCAAACTCAGCAGGAGCAGCGAAAAGTTTCGAAATGGGAGCCTGTTATGTAGGGATTACGGGACACTCGGTAATCATTAACGCTTTCGACCAAGTAGTAAATGAAACTAAGAATAACAGATGATAGATGGAGAATTACTAGTATTAGTTAACGACAACATCGAAGGGGTTGATACAATAAAAAATGGATTTCTCTGAGCTAATTTTGAAAAGAAATAGGATTGTCTAGGCAGATGCAATAAATTCAATATATATATTACTTGGTGCAAATGAAAAAGTGGTTATCCACGTTTGAACTATGTACCTTGGCTCTGCAATCTTTTTGGTTTAAAAGGCGACGATATATTTCTCCATCCTGAATAAGTAAATTATGTACAAAAATAGATGAGTCGTTAAAGCAGGTAAATCCAATCTAAGTTCGATAGTAAATTAGGCATTAAGGAAAAAAATGTATGTTCGCATGATTTAAAGGTTTTTAAATACTATTAGTTGCGAATCAAAAATTTCAATAAATCCCCTCGGAAGTATAACCAGATAAACGCCTTCACACAAAAATAATCTAAAAATCACTCAAAAATGCAAAAAACGCCTTCAAAAATCAAATTTGAAGGCGTTTTTTGACGTTTACGCTCAAAAAATGCCCTCAAATTTGAAAATTGGCGATTCGCTTTACCCCGCCAATCTCGATATCGTAGAAGTGCAAAGGATGCGGGCTTTCACCTAAATCCTGCGCAAAGGACAAGGTGATGAAAAGGTGTCATAAAGTATTCACATATTATTGAAAAACATATGACCATTTTCTTTATTTATTTATATATCAAGTATGAAGGAATTTTTTAAGAGAAAGGTAGTGGTTGAAGATGGCAAAGTTTAGAATGGTACGTACTGATTTTTGGAAGAATCCAATGGTATCAGAGGAGATGACTCCAGAGGACAAATTCTTCTGTCTTTATCTTCTTACGAATCCACATACGACTCAAACCGGAATCTTATCTATGGTGGGTTCTCAAAACCCTATCAATCTGTAACAGGTATAGCAGGATACACGTTACTATATAATTCCTACGGTAGCAATTGGTTGCTCATAAACAGTTTCATTCAAAAGAAGATGTATTAAGTGACGGTACGGATGTATTATCGGTAAAAAGAGTAGTGGATGGAGAAAAAAAGTAAGAGAAACGAATATTGGTAAAGAACTATTACAGGAGATTTCTATTTTGAATAGTTTGAAGGAATATCGTTATATGAATTAACAAAAAGGTAATAAAAGTAAAGCACATAAAAAACCATCCTTGCGATTTAGAAGGATGGATTTAACAATAGATAAATAGAGGCAATGGAACTTAAAGAAAAAGCAGGTAGTGAGCTGATAATAGCTCAAGTACCTGTTTTTTTAATTGAGAAAAAGAATGAACCTACGAGACCATGAAAAGGTGGCATCAGGGTTGTCTCTCTTTTTTGCTTTTTACATATTTTTTCACATACGCTAGAAGTACATCTGTTAAAAAATAGTAACGCTTTCAAGAAAAATGACGAATGAAACTTATGAAAATATTAAATAATGTTCGTATTTTGTGCGAGAATATCACTTGAACGAAGAGTAAATATGGGTTAATATAAGCAAAAAAACAAACAATAAGGGGTTGTGTAAGATGTTTGGTACACAGACAAAAAAAGTGTTGTTACTAGGTTCTGGTGAGCTTGGTAAAGAGACGATCATCGAGGCTCAGCGTTTAGGACTTGAGACCATAGCTGTAGACAGATATGAAAACGCTCCGGCAATGCAGGTGGCCCATCGTTCCTATGTGGTGGACATGCTGGATGGAGAAGAACTTCGCAGAGTGATCGAACAAGAGAAGCCGGATTTGGTAGTTCCTGAAATTGAGGCGATCGCAACAGAAACCTTAATCGGCCTTGAAAACGAAGGATTTCGTATTGTACCGACGGCTAAAGCTGTGAACTTGACCATGGATAGGGAAGGAATCCGACGCTTGGCAAGCGAGGAACTGGGGCTCCCTACAGCGAAATATGCTTTTGCGAACACATTAGAGGAATTAAGGGATGCTGTAGAAGAAATCGGGATTCCATGCGTGATTAAACCAATCATGAGTTCATCTGGAAAAGGGCAAACTGTTTGCCGTTCGATCGAGGATGTAGAATGGTCTTGGAACGAGGCTATTTTAGGTGGAAGAGCCAAAAAAACTCGGGTGATTGTCGAGGAATTTATCCATTTTGAATCGGAAGTTACACTACTAACAGTCCGTTCCATTTCAGGAACAACCTACTGTGCACCAATAGGACATGTTCAAAAAGATGGTGACTATATTGAATCATGGCAGCCGCATGACATGTCAACGGAACAAATCGCAAAAGCGCAGGATATCGCCAAAAAAGTCACTGATGCTCTTGGCGGGTACGGACTTTTTGGAGTTGAATTATTTCTTTCTCCACAAGGTGTTTATTTTAGTGAAGTGTCGCCACGGCCTCACGATACGGGGATGGTTACAATGGTAACTCAAGACCTATCCGAATTTGCCTTACATGTAAGAGCAATTTTAGGCTACCCGATTCCATATGTTCAGCTATTGAAACCTGGTGCAAGTCATACGATTAAAGCAACGAAGGAAAGCAATACCTACCAAATAGCTGGAATTTCTGAAAGCTTATCCATCCCAGATACACAGGTAAGGGTTTTTGGAAAACCAGAAACAAAAGTAGGACGACGTATGGCAGTAGTGTTAAGCAGCGGAGAATCAGTCGAAGAGGCAAGGCAGCGAGCCGTATTAGCAGCTTCCAAAATGATCGTTACTCACGACTAAGTACGATTTGAAATCAACTCACAGCTTGGAAATACAACTTGAAAAAGGGGACGGAAGGATGCAAACAAAAAATCGTTGGCTAATCGCTCTTTCAGCGGTTGGAATTCATATTTCAATTGGTTCAGTTTACGCCTAGAGTGTTTTTACAAAACCGCTGCAAGAACAGATGGGGTGGGGATTGAAGCAAATTTCGTTTACGTTTAGCTTGGCGATTCTATTTTTAGGTTTATCAGCAGCTTTTCTAGGGCACTTTGTCGAGAAGTTTGGACCGAGAGCGGCTGGTACACTTAGCGCTCTGTTTTTTGGAGCTGGAATTGCTGGGGCAGGTTTAGCCATTCATTTAGAATCATTGCTATTACTCTATTTATTTTACGGTATGATTGCAGGAATTGGGTTGGGGGTTGGTTACATCACACCTGTTTCCACGCTGGTAAAGTGGTCCCTGACAGGAGAGGTCTCGCAACTATTACATGTGGAATCGCGATTCTTTCTGTTGCCTCTCCAATGGCTCAAGAGTTAGCAGGGATGTCGGCTGCCGGAGCAGCGGCAATGGTTGGAATCATGGGGTTATTTAACGGATCAGGAAGGATAGCTTGGGCTTCCATTTCCGATTACATCGGAAGGCACAATGTTTACACACTATTTTTTGCTTTTTAAATCGTTGCCTTTTTTATGCTGCCAAATATAGTAGTGGGAATTCTTTTTTCGATCTTTGTTTATATGATCATGACCTGTTATGGAGGAGGATTCGCCTCTATACCTGCTTATATCGGCGATTTATTTGGAACTAAGCAGCTTGGAGCCATTCATGGCTACATTTTGACTGCATGGGCTTCAGCTGGTCTAGTAGGTCCAATCTTTGTATCCTGGGTCAGGGAGACCACCGGAAGCTATCAGGGGACTTTAGTCATTTTTTCAGGGATATTTGTCATAGCTCTAGCCGTTTAACTCCTCATTCGTCTAGATATTAGAAAATTAAGGACAAAGAGCGAAAATCCTATCATCAAAAATGCAGGGAATTTTTAACGTTCCAATCGATTTTCCATGTTAATCACATAAAGAAATGCACATTAAACTAGGGACCACAACAAAATGGTGTGGTCCCTTCTTTTTCATTTGCAAGACATCTATTTCAACTAAGTTTCACAATGGATAATGATGCAGCATTTATACTTCTGTTCTGTAAAATAGGTAATAGGGTGTCTGTAGCAGCTCCTATATTTCTAAGCTCAATGGTGGCCATTTTGGGAATATGGATAATTGCTTGTCCTACAAGCATTAGCGTAGCATTATTCACTTGCCTTGTTATCCCAAAGTTGGTTAGATGATCAGGAACCAAAGAATGATTCAAGAAAATTCCATATACCGAAGTTGAAGCAGGACCATCGATTAGCAAAGTATATTCAATCTTATAGTCTCCAGATTTTAAAACGGTTAAAGTACCATCATGAAGGGAAAATCTTATATTTTTTAATGAGCCATGTTTGTTAAAGTGGATATTCTCATTTGGATTTACTAGTATAGCCTCCGTACCTACCAGAGTAACATAACCATAGGCCGCTGAGGATCTCTTCCAGTTTCGATCCGACACTTTTAAATCACCACCTTTTCAATCTACTAATATATGATATTGGAGAATGTAAGAAATGATTGTACGATAATGAAACTGGAGATTTTTTTATTTCATTTGTGTGTTGGCCTCTACGTCCTTTAGAACGTATCAAGTGAAAGTGAACAGGATGTTTCAATCTTTCAGCCTTTTTTAATTCCCCACTGCTTATGTCACTATTTAATTTTCTTTGACTAATCCCATTCTCTTTAGAAATATTGATAATAATGAAGAAAAATTGTTGGGTGTTACAAAATGCATTTTTTCCATGCGTTGTTATTTTGTGGATCCATCATACTAAACCACTGCTAGCTTGGGTATTTTCTATTATGTGGCTTATTATTTTATGGAATATTTTTGATTTATCCCATAACTTGTTAAGTTTATGAATATAACCATCATCTCATCCATCACTTTACTAATTCTCATTTCTTTTTGTGTTACACCAAAAAAACTGCATATTAATCGTCCTATTAAGTTTAGCAATACCGAACATCATCGACCATACCATTGCTGCCATATCTCCTTATGATTTATATCGAATCAATGATTCGGAGAAGTATGAAGTGTTCGATATTGTATTAAGCGGAGTCTATGCTCCGTTTGGGTATCTCTGTGTGTATTTTTATGAATGGTTTAGACCCAAGAGAATGAAAATTGTCCTTTATATTCTAAGTTGGTCCCTCTTTGCGATTTGTTTTGAATTTGTCATTGTAAGATTGCATGTCTTTACATTTCACGGTTGGAAATTGGTGTATTCTTTCCCCACCTATTTGCTCGTTATTTCTTTATTCTTATCCTATTACTTCTTTTCCACCACAAGAAAAAGGTTGTAATGCGAACTTCATTATAAGAACACTTAAGTTGTATTTGTAAGCTAAACTACTAAAAAGTTTAGGTGTAGCGGTAGAAACTCCACTGCTAGAGAACGGTGGAGACAATTCTCCTATAGACTTGTTGGGTGATAAAACTGAGATCTAGAGGAACTTCACGGAAAAAGCAGGTAATGGGTGATAATAGCTCAGGTACCTGCTTTTTTAATATGGAAAAAATGATGGAACCTATGAGACGATAACTCATGTAGAACGGATCTTGGAATGCTCCTGTGGATTTGTACATAAATCTATATAGAGAATCATAAGACAGGTGGGTTGCAGATGGAAACCAATAATTTTAATAAAGAGCTGCATCACTATTACACAAAAATACGTGAGACGAATCATCCCTATTATTGGTACTGTTTGGCTAAAACGCAGGCAAGAGCCGGATTAACAAATGAAGCACTGCAAACAATTGATATGGCTTTGTCCTTTCCCAATCCTTATCCTTCAAAGCATAAGCTTTTTGAAATACGGGCGGGACTGCAATCAGCTGATTCAAGACAGATATATACTAATAGTCCAGCCATCGTAACAGTAAAGAGGGGTGATATTGACGGAGACGGGATAAAGGATAATGTTTATCTTACGGCATATAAAACTCCTGATAGTCCATTTTGGAAAGATATCACTTTGGTTGTCCAAAATGGGAGAACACACCACTATGATCACATCCATTTTAAAAATAACTCAGGATACAACCCCACACTTTTTCTAGGTGATTTGACAGGAAACAAGGGGGAAGATATTTTAGTGGTTATTGACACCGGAGGAAGCGCTGGCACGGTTTATGCGTATATCTTTTCTTATATGAACGGTCAAATAAGGCAAATATTTGATTCAGATGCATTCAATGATTCCTATAAGTACGATGTGACATATGAAAATCAATACAAAGCAATGGTAATCAGTTATCATCTCAGAGAAAAGTATATGCTTGACCTGGCTTATAAGGGGAAGGAATATTTATCGGAAATCTATAACCCCCAAGGTATATTAAAGGCTCCTATTAATGGGTGGGTGAACCCCTTGTCTGGTTTATACCCGATTGATTTTAACAGGGATAATAGATATGAACTCGAAGCGTATCAAAGGATAGCTGGCAGGTACAATGCGGATAGTCTGGGATATGTACAAACTGTATTGAAATGGAATGGTCAGGAGTTTGGTCCTGACAGACAGACGGTGGCCACCTTTGGTGGGGAGATGTAGGTAGCTTTGGAAATTCTTCCTTCTTCGTCCAGCGGGTGACTCCCTTTCCACCAAGGACGGTAGAATGATTGGAGGCCAAGGTCCAACGAACATACTTGATGGAGGAACGAACAAGGAAACTGTCCATAAGTCGACTGTAAATGTAATCCGCAAGCCAGTGTCCATAAGGGGGAACCTGTGAGATGTTTTAGTGGTATACACTCCCTTTATGAAAAGAAGATGCCCCAATCTACTTGTAAGGTAATCAATCGTTAAAAAAACGACAAGTACGATGCACTTGTTTGTTTTTTTATTTCTAGAGGCTTTTCTTATGTTGGTGTCTGAAGATTAACTGATCTAAGAACGAGGCTAAAAGGATCCCCACCGTATAGCGAATAAGATCCACCGTTAGAAAGCCCTTGCCTAACACCAGTGCACCGAACCATGTACTGCGAATCTGATTGATCCAGTCTGCCTGATACAATTGAGAAAATTCAATACTAAAGCTAAACAATAAACTGAACAAAATGCTTTGGAGGATGTGCTTCCTTGCAAGCAGGAAGCGAAAGCCAAAATAGACCATCATAGCCCACAGTGCATCACCGGCATTCTCCGCTAGAAATAAAGGCAGATATGGACTGTATTTTCGAGAAGCAACCCCTAAAAAAATAACAGCCACAGCATAGATAAGATAGGTTTTCCTCAAGTTACCTGTAACTTCATTATTAGATAAAAATTTAGCAGCCAATTGAATCATTCTTTAAAGAAATTATTTTGTCTACTATTATATCAGAAAGTTTAGCTAAAGAATGGTTTCATACTAACGTTCTATATTAATAGGAGTGAATGTATAAGGCAAAGGTAAGGGTAATGTATTAATGGTGCATTTATTTACCAGCAATATTTTTTTTATAAACATTGAACATTAAAAAATAAATATTTCCTTTATGAAATGTAAGAGGTGAGGTGTAAAATGACTTGTAGTGATGAAATTAAAGTAAAAGTAGAGGAGATTGATCGTGAGATAAAATCTCTTCAAGAAGATTTGTCGGACGCTGATTGGAGTGAAAGACATGCAATAATCGCAATGATAAATGCTCTTCGGGGACAAAAGGAGAGTCTATTGAGGTCATGTGATTCACCCGACAAACCGAATCCAGTACCAGAACATTCAATTCCTTCCCATCTTCGGGTTTGTGTTCCTATTTGTGTTTATTATACCCAAGCGGCAATGGATACAATGGATGCTGAAAAAAAAATTGATCCAAGATATTACATTGTGTAGGACAGCATGGGATTATATACTGGCTCATGAAATAGGGCATTTGTTATTCTATAAATTAGACCCAAAAGGCGTTCCCATTACCTTAGAACCTGATAAGAGTAATTTAGATACAAAACCCGACTGAACTACAGATGTTGCTCATCATAGGAATGTTAATAATCTAATGCATCACACGTTTTCGAACATCACTCCTCCTGGGACTACGCCGTTTCTGAACGATATTCAGAAGACGGCGGCTCGAAACAATCTGTTTCAAAATTCAATTTGTGTGAGATAAAGTTAATTTAAATCTTCGTATTGAACGGTTTAGAATCACTGATTCTTCCGAAGGTAAGGATTTTAAATGGAAACAAGAGAAAGGAAAAAAAGAAAACATATCTCCTGAGCGTGTTTGGTATCAGGGTAGCCTTTTTTTGCTGAACAGACCAGAGGCCAGCGCAAAAGTGGTGTAGATCGCACAAGAAAGAACCATCGATACGATCATCATTGAAAAAAATGAGGGTTGGAAGATGGAAGTTGATAGGCAAAAGACTAGTAAACAAACCCTCATACAAATCCCATATGCCACTTTCATAGTTATGATTCAATACGATAATCGCCTTCACACAAAAATAACCTAAAAATCACTCAAAAATGCAAAAAACGCCTTCAAAAATCAAATTTGAAGGCGTTTTTTGACGTTTACACTCAAAAAATGCCCTCAAATTTGAAAATTGGAGTTTCGCTTTACCCCGCCAATCTCGATATTGTAGAAGTGCAAAGGATGCGGGCTTTCACCTAAATCCCTCGCAAAGGACAAGGTGATGAAAAGGTGTCATAAAGTATTCACATATTATTGAAAAACATATGACCATTTTCTTCATTTAATTATATATCAAGTATGAAGGAATTTTTTAGGAGAAAGGTAGTGGTTGAAGATGGCAAAGTTTAGATTGGTACGTACTGATTTTTGGAAGAATCCAATGGTATCAGAGGAGATGACTCCAGAGGACAAATTTTTTTGTCTTTATCTTCTTACGAATCCACAAACGACTCAAATTGGAATCTATAAGATTACCAAAAAACAAATGGCTTTTGATTTGGGTTATTCGATTGAGAGTGTTCACTCGTTAATGGAACGATTCATCGTGCATCATAAGCTGATTCGTTACAATCCTGAAACGAGAGAACTCGCGATTCAAAACTGGGGGAAATATAACCTGGATAAAGGCGGGAAACCGTTCATGGATTGTATATCTTCCGAGTTAAAGGATGTGGAGGATCTCTCACTGATTCAATATGTTTCTAAGGCGATTCAAAAACAGGAAATTCGCAGTCTATTTGAATCACTTTGTGAACAAGAAGAACTGGTTTTCGGCAAGGAAGTTAGCGGCCAAGATGAAAATGATACATATCTAGAACCTGAATGTGGAGAGCTTGACGATACGTTGACGCATCGTGATACGAGAAGGGGGCAAAAAGAAGAAGAAAATAAAAAAGATAATAAAAAAGAAAAACAACAACAAGAAGTTTTTATTCCAAATATAGAGAAAAATCCAGACACAGAAAATAATCAAAAAGATGTAGATGTAAAAGAAATTGTTGAGTTTTGGGACAACAATGGATTTGGTTTTTCGAACGTGAATGCGAAAGATCAGCTGTTAGTTTGGTTAGAGGATTCTAGCTTTTTACAGCCGAAAGAGGTGATTTTAAAAGCGATGAATATTGCCTGTGTCAATAACAAGCGAAGGCTGAGTTATGTGGTTGGGATTCTGAAAAACTGGGTAAATGACTCCTTACTGACCGTAGAAGAAATTGATTCCTTTTATGAGAGTCAAAATTCTGCACTAAAGCATAGGAAACCAACCGAATCGTTTCCTACCGGAAGGGCTATTCCAAGTGGATTTAAACTTGATCTTACGGCAGGTGAAGAGTGATGAGTATCGCAGAAAAAGCGTTCTTAGGAAGCTTGATGAAGGCGGAGTACTTACTCCAAGATACCGTCATTTGAACAGCTAGAAAGTACACGGCATAAAGAAATCATGCGAAGAATGGTGGAGTTAAAACGGGCGGGTAAGAATGTTGATTTAATCACATGGACAACCTTACCAGACCTCGATTCATTAGGAGGGGGATGTCTTACCTATCGGAGCTGTTATCATACGCGGATCTGGAGAAATTTGACGGTACGGAGAAGCTCATTCTCGATCTGTGGAAGGAACGAGAAAAGAGAAACATCTTGACGCTTGCAGCCTTGAATGATTGGGAGATTGCGAAAGTCATTACCGAATTGGATAAAATTAACCAAGTGAGAATGGAGGATCACACGTCCTTACAACAAGCATTGGTAGAAATCTATGAGGCACCCTGGGAAGATCGAATAAGCCAGAAAAGTGTAACAACGGGGATCAACAAGCTCGACGAAGTGACGGGAGGCTTTCAGGGAGGGGAAGTGACGATTCTAGCAGCGGGACCATCGATGGGAAAAACCGACGTAATGCTTCATTTTGCCAAAATGACGGGTTGGGCCGGGTTTCTGCCACTCGTATTTTCCTTAGAAATGCCTGAAAAGCTGATAACTTCGCGGTTAATGGCTTCGACCGGGGGCTTTAACCGTGCAAAAATGCGGGATCCGAAAAGAATGCTAACTGAAAATCAAAAGAATAAATGGTGGGATGTAATTGGTGATCTCACGGAAACCCATATGCAAATTTTTGATGGGGCGGGACAAACCATTGCCGAAATGAGAGCGAAAACGCGAAAAATGATGAATCAATTTCCATACAAGAAACCAATCCTTTTTATCGATTACTTAACACTGATCCATTCAGGCCAATTTTACGGAGGGAATTACCATTTACAAGTAACGGAAATTTCCAAATCCCTGAAAACGATGGCGAAGGATTTTGATTGCCCCGTCATTTGTTTGCGCAATTAGTCAGGCACCATATTTCTATTCAAATAGTTCTTTAGTTATTTGAATAAATAATTGGACGACACGAGAGGCATCCTTTATGGAAGGTAAGCCTAAGGCAATATGTCTGTTAAGGTTTGTTTCTAATGGCCGGATGTTCGATTTGGGAAAAGAAAGATTTTTCAATGAGAGCTCAGGCAGGATAAGCACCCCCCAATCCTTCTTTAATGTATTTAGTTTAGATGTATTATATTTCATGTAAGTATTATTTTATTGATTGCTGGTGTACTAGTCGGTTTTGGATATGGAACTTATATGTCCAGCGCTCAGACTGTTGCAGTCCAATCTGCACCTGCTCATCGTCATGGGGAGCAGGGGGTTTGGAAATATTAAAATGGTTAATGCTCGGAAGTGTTAGTCAGAAAGTTTCCCAGCTATCGCATTGTCCTGTTTTGATCATCAAGTAATAGTAGCAGGGCAGCCTTTATTAAAGGTTAGCCTTTTTTTGCTGAACAGACCAGAGGCCAGCGCAAAAGTGGTGGAAGGTATTCTTTTTATAACAAGCATTTATGTGGAAAGGATTTATTTTCTTTACCGTTCGTTCTCAATATGTTATATTGACGATGGGAGGAGGAAAATAGAATGGCAAGAAGTAAAGAATTCGAAGAGAACGTAGTATTAGACAAGGCGATGAAGCTCTTTTGGGCACAAGGTTATGAGAAGACATCCTTGACCGATCTGGTCGAGCATATGGGAATCCATCGCAGAAGTTTGTATGACACATTTGGCGACAAACATACGCTGTTTTTGAAAGCTATGGATCGATTTCGCGATAAAGTCAGTGCTGAGCTTACGGGAGAAGTTAAACGCTCCAAGACTGCAGCAGAGGCTATTCAGTTTATTTTTAGTTTCATGATAAATGGTGAAGAGAACTCGCCTTCAGGCTGTTTAATGGTGAATTCGGCGGTGGAATTGGCAATGCGCGATGCCGATGTGGATTCAAAGTCCACTGAATCGTTCACACTATCAGAGCAGCTACTCAAGGATATTATTCTGTGGGGGCAGGAGGAGGGAGAATTTACCTCAGATTACGATGCCGGCGAACTGGCGGAGCATCTGCATACCGTATGTGTTGGGTTAAGGGTAATGACAAGAACCTCCATTCCCAAAGAAAAACTACACCGTATAGCCAATTTATCCATAAAACTTTTAGATAAATAATTATTTTATTCTTAGAATTATAGTTCCTATATGAGTAAGTCTGAGCTGTAGTAAAGCTTACTCCTAAGAAGATATCATTGCTTATGCATTTTTTAGAATGATCGTTCTCGTATGTGAGTCTTTCCTTGCTTAAGCTCTCTCCATGAAGGGATCATTCTTTTGTGTTTTTTAGAATGGTCGTTCTCGTATATGAGTCTTGCCTTACTTAAAGCTCTCTCCATGAAGGGATCATTCTTTTGTGCTTTTTAGAATGACCATTCCCATATAGCGAGACTTGCCTATGTCCAAAACTTCTCCTTAAGGAAATCATTACTTGCGTAGTTTTGAGGAGGAAGACATTTTGTTGTACCAAAATTAAATAATAAAAGGAGCACATAAAAATGAAAATTTCTGAACAAGTAGCATTTGTCACCGGCGCGAACCGAGGTTTTGGACGCCATTTAGCACTTGAACTTCTATCCAGAGGGGCTAAGGTTTATGCTGGTGCAAGAAATCCTGAGTCCATTGACATTCCCGGTGTAATTCCTGTAAAGCTTGATATTACTAACCCTCAAGAGGTAGCTGCAGCCGCTATGGTCGCTAAGGATGTTACGATTTTGATCAACAATGCAGGATCGTCTACAGGTGCTTCTTTGATTGACGGTGATCTCGATAAAATACATTTGGAGTTTAATACGCATTTCTTTGGCACACTTTCCATGGTTCGTACTTTTGCACCGATTCTAGCAATTAATGGGGGAGGATCGATTCTGAATATTCTCTCCGCATTATCTTGGGTTAGTTCGGGAACTTTTGGCTCTTATACGGCTGCAAAGGCGGCAGAGTGGGCATTGACGAACGACCTACGTTTAAATCTCTATCCTCAAAATGTGAGAGTAGCTGGATTACATGTAGGCTTCATGGAGACAGACATGACGTCGAGCTTAGAAGTTCCCAAATCCAACCCTGAGGATATCGCAAAAATTGCTATTGATGGATTAGAATCCGACAGCTTTGAAATTGTTGCTGATGACGTGAGCCGAAAGATCCAAAGAGATTTTGCCGGGGGTGTAACTGCGATATACCCACATCTCTCCTAAATACAAATTCACTAATACAGTGATTTGTCCAAGATTTCAAACAAAAGGTAAAAGGACACACGTATACAACGGGTAACATAATTTGAAGAGGAGTGTACAAAAATGGATAAATTGTGGAGCAAAACGAAAATTGGAAATTTGGAATTACCTCATCGTTTAGCGATGGCACCAATGACACGTAGTAGAGCGCAAGAAGATGGTACACCGGGAGAACTAAGTTCCCTTTATTATGCTCAAAGAGCATCTATGGGATTAATTATTAGTGAAGGTACACAACCTTCTGATGATGGACAAGGTTACTTATCGTCACCTGGCATCTATACTGAAAAGCATATTGAAGGGTGGAAAAAGGTTACGGATGCGGTGCATGAAGCAGGTGGATTTATGTATATCCAATTAATGCATGTCGGTCGTATGTCGCACCCTGACAATACATCACATCATCGTCAAGCAGTTGCGCCATCTGCGATCGCACCCGGTGTAGAAATGTTTACTGCTAAAGGGATGCAGGAAATACCCGTTCCACGTGAGTTAAGTGAAGAAGATATTCAAACGACAATTGCAGACTTCCGAAAAGCAGCATCTGCAGCTATTGAAGCAGGAGCTGATGGCGTTGAAATTCATGGAGCAAATGGTTATCTAATTAATCAATTTATCGGAGTAAATTCTAATAAACGAACGGATAAATACGGTGGATCAATAGAGAATCGTGCTCGCTTTGCTATCGAAATAACGAAAGCAATCGTTGAAGAAATTGGAGCAGAAAGAACAGGCTTTCGTATTTCACCAGGGACACCTCTTGGTGGGATTGAAGAAGGTGAACAAGGTCCTGTAGTTTATCTCCATCTTGTAAAAGAATTAGCTCAATTCAATTTAGCTTACCTTCATGTTATGCATTTAGGAAACGAAACACTGCTCCATGAAATTCGTTCAATTTGGTCAAATCCATTATTAGTCAATCGAGCTGGTCGAGCTCTAGAAGATATTAGTGTAGATATTGATAATGGCGTTGCTGATATGGTACCAGTCGGTGTATGGTCATTAGCTAATCCGGATTTAGTAGAACGTCTCAAAAAAGGGTTTCCTTTGAATGAAGCATACCGTACAACATTCTTTGGTGGTAACGGAAGCGTGGGTTATACGGATTATCCTACGATGAAAGAATTAAAATCTCAAGAGGGGTAAGTATAGCTTATAGGGTGAAGAATGGCGTACAACTGAAAAATTGTACGCCATTCTTTCATCAGAATTAGACATTGTGGGAAACAGCTGTCTTGGTAATTAATATAATAAAAGTTTGTGCCGTTTTTTGGCTCAACTTGAAAATCAGTGCTTGACGCATGAATTACGTGTATTTGCATGCGTTTGGTGCATTCTTGGGCTATACCCTTCATGCACTGGTTTTTGTTTTGAGTCACCTACATTCAACGCTAGAGATTGCATTTCATGAAAAGCCACCAAAACATTGTAAAGGAGGAGGAAGAAAAAATGAGAGCTGCTCAAATGCAGAAATATTCAAAAGAAGTTCAAGTGGAATTGAATGATGTTAAAATACCAGAAGTTAATAGCCGGGAGGTACTCGTTAAAGTAAAAGCAGCAGGTGTTAATCCATTAGATATCCTTATTTTAAATGGAAGTATTCGAATGATTTCTGATTATGATTTACCATTAACTTTAGGAAATGAACTATCTGGCGTTATTGAGGCTGTAGGAAAAGATGTTGAGAACTTCCACGTTGGTGACCACATTTATGCGAGGTTGCCAGTTAATCAAATTGGAGCTTTTGCTGAATATGCGGCCGTCAATGAAGATGCTATATCCATAATGCCTAAAAATCTATCCTTTATTGAAGCAGCCGCTGTTCCTCTAACTGCTTTGACTGCTTATCAAGCATTAAATGACGTACTCAATGCTCAGCCTAACAAAAAGTTATTTATCCCTGGAGGAACCGGTGGCTTTGGTGCTATGGCAATCCCCATCGCCAAATCAATGGGGTTATATGTTATAACAAGCGGCAGTGAAAGAGGTAGATCACGTACACTGTCGATTGGCGCTGATAGATTCATAAATTATCATGAGGAAAACTATGCCAACATTTTATATGATATAGATTATGTTATCGACACCTTGGGAGCAAAAGAGATAAAAGCAGAACTTGGTATCTTAAAACCTCAAGGAAAGTTAGTATCATTAAAAGCCGTACCTAATTATCGCTTTGCGGTTGACAATAATTTTCCAATGTGGAAAAAATTATTGTTTGGTTTAGTGGGTGCTCGTGTAGATTTTTTAGCACGTAAACGTAAAAATGAATATCACTTTTTATTCGTACACGCCAATGGCAGTCAATTACAAAGAATCACTAATCTTGTTGAAAAAGAAAATATCACGCCCTCTATTGATTCAATTTATAATTTTAATGACATTAACAAAGCATTAATAAAAGTTTCTACTGGACACTCACAAGGCAAAGTTATTGTAACCTTCTAATCTAAAATTTAAGTACGTGGAAGAACTCTTGTTAAACTATAAGGTGCTTTCCTTTTATAGATCTAGCTGCCAATAGGGTAGCTTTTTATTTATGTCGCAAACGGGGAAGCATTCCTGTAATGAATAAAATCAATTCAATACGAAATGGATCACAACAGAAAAAATTATTTTATTGACCTTCTTTGGAAATAAAACAGCACCCCTTGAAAGAGTGCTGGATGAACCCCAAATCAGGGATAAAAGCTTATTATTTTGTTGTAAAGTCTGAAAGTTTAACTAACTTAATATGACCATCATTTTTAATTTCGAAGTAACCGCTATCGTATATCCAATGAATGACATAAATTTTTGACTCGAATATTACTTTACTCCCTTTAACCAACAAATAAATGCCCCCTTTTATCTGAATTTGAACCTTTTTTTAGCAAGTAGCTTAATTATTAACAGAAACATTAAAGTATCATGATTGAAATCTTTTTAAGAAAGAGTGAAACCTATAATAGCCGTCCTATTTTCATTCAAGCGATGAAGAATTTAACTTGGCTCCTTTAACCTAGCTCTACGAAGATAGAAGCCGTATATGAAACTAGCCATAATGTTAACAATCGAGAAGCAAATAAATATATTTCGATAAACCATTTCCAAAAATAATCCTTCTTGAATGGTTATGAGTAGTCCAGAAATAGTCACTCCGAGACCCGCACCGAAAAATTGCATTAATTGGACGATTCCTATCCCCGAACCAATTTGATTGATTGGCAAGATCCTTGTTATCTCGTTCGAAATACTCGAAGAAATTGCCGTAAAGCCAACGCTAGCAAACATATAAATGAAAAGGATAAAATAGGGATTTACAGAAGAGAACCATGCAAATAAGATTGAGGCACTTAATAACAATAACTGCCCAAAAATAATTAAGGGTGCATTCCCAAAACGGTCAATGAATCTTCCTATATATATGCCAGCAACCACGGCGATAATGGCACCTGGAAAAATCATCAGTCCTAGCTCTGCTGGTTCTTTCCCGAATACAGTTGTGAGAATAATGGGCATTAAAAACAGATTTGAAAAGTTAATGAAAAAAGCGGAACAATTAATAAGAAGGAGCTTTGTATATTGCTTATTTCTAAGTAGGATTGGCGGAATAAACGGTTCTTCCGTCTTATTAAGATATTTCCACCATACCACAAATAGAACGACTGTTCCTAATAGTATCCCATACGAAAATGTAGATAGAAAAAGTAACAGACCTGTTACACTAAGCCCCGTAAGAATAGCACCGAATAAATCGAAATGTCCTTTTTTAATCACCTCATTAGGCAATAACTTTAGGAAGAAAGGAATAAGCAGGACAGAAAAAATAGTGACAACGAAAAGATAATTCCATCCTAAGTATTGAGTAATCACTCCCCCTAGTACAGGACCTAACCCAAATGCCAAAGAGGCAGCTGAAGCAATAATCGCCATCGCTTTTCCACGCCTTGATAGAGGGATATACCGCCCAGCCATGATCATACTTAATCCCATAACGGCTCCTGCTCCAGCTGCTTGAAGAATTCGAACTCCTAATAAGATAAAAAAATTTGTTGAAAAGAAACCGATGACTGATGATATTCCTAATAGGCAAATTCCATGGAGTAGAAGTCTTGAGATGGGAACAAAATCAGATAGGCGACCAAAAGTTAACGTTGAAATGGCAAACATGATGGAATAACCTGATACCAGCCATGATCCCAAGGATGAGTTTAAGGATAAGTCTTTAAGTATAAAGGGTAATGCAACATTAAACATGGTTGTATTCATTACCACCAGCAAAGTGGTAACACTCCATATTAAAATGAGTTTATTCTCTTGTAAGTGCACCGTGCTTTCCATTTTGGAAGGAGCCGTTAGAATAGAAGGCATTTGTTCCCACCTTACCTTTTTAATATTGATAAAATGAACTTTACATCGTACTACAAGCTAAACGATAGCTAAAACTTTATGGACCTTACTTTGAATGGACTTTCTTTTTACAAGAGATTAGTTATATTATTCTATTTTCAATCTTTTTCCAGCAGAATTTCCCTTCAAAATCATACATGTACTTGTAGAATGTGCCACGAGACTTTGTTTTTCATCATATACATGACACTCCAGCAATCCGACTGATGAACCTTTTTTTATTAATTTTCCCTCAGCTCGAAGTCTAGATTTAAAAATAGGTTTTAGGAAATTTAATTTAATTTCGATCGTCGTAAATAGTTCGTCCTCAGCTAATGTAGTTACAAATGCATAGCCCATAGCGGCATCGGATATGTCACATAAAATCCCTCCATGTAGTGTACCCATCGGATTGTGTAATCTTTCTGTGGCATCCATTTCGACCACAACCTTCCCTTCCTCAACATCCGTTATGTGAAAACCGATTACCTCTGCAGCGGGCGAACCTGGTATTTCACCCTTTGCCATTTTCTTCAAGAACTCTAAATGATTCATTCTTTTCACCCTCCATATTAAAAATAAAAAAGATTAGACAAAATCATTACATTTTTAGAACGTTCATTCTAAAAATGTTAATCTAATACCGCTAAAGTGGAATCAATGATGTTTTTAAGTTTCTCTTTATCTTTCGTTGTTTTGGCTAATACTCTTACCCCAATAAGTGAATTATGAATAAATTGAGCTGATTTTCCTATATCATCACCAAATGTTTCATAAATACTTCGACGGTGTATGTTCATATAGTCTACTAAATCTTACAAAGAAGTTTTTTCATATCCATTTCGCCAAAAAAGCACCATTGCTTTTTGCAGAACCTTGGCTTCATCAAATTCTTTGTGTCTAGCCATTTTTTCCCCCCTTTTAAAAAATTTTATCATTATTAGAATGATCAGTAAAGAATATTCTAACTATTCAGACGGTAAGGGGTAATGAGCAACGGTAACATCGATATTTTCTTGTTCATATCAAAGAGATTGTGAAGAACTGTACTTAAGGTAATGGGCGTTAGTTCAATAAGAAAGGACATTACATGTTAGTCATGTAAAATATGTAATGTCCTTTAATTTATCTATATTTTTTTAATTTGGGTCTTGATAAAAACCGAGGTTAGAGCCAAGTTCCCAGAACTTTTAGCAATAGACATTCCGGATGGCACTATATTAGATGGGGAAATTATTGTAACCGGTACTGATGGGAAACCTGACTTTGAAGCTATGATGAGCCGGTTCCAGTCAAAAAGTAAAATCTTAATTGATGTCACTTTAACTTACACAGTCTTTGATGTTCTTCAACATAACGGGCTTTCGGTTCCACGGCTGCCATTGTTAGAAAGGAAGTAGCGGCTACACGAAATTATCCCGGAGGATACAAGTATGTGTAGCCTATCCCTTATTTAATGTATAGTAGAGTAGAACATAAAAATGCAGAATTGATAGTAACGGATTTTTATATAGAAGTGGGGGATATTTATGAGAAGAATAATTTTGTCGACAGAGAGTGGTGCGGATTTACCAGAAGAATTAGCTGATAAACATAATGTGCAAGTGGTCCCGATGCACGTGATTATGGATGGGCAGGATTACTTAGATGGTTCGTTACCTGTAACGGATATTTATGACTATTATGAGCGGACAAAAAAAATACCCTCTACAACATCGACAAATTCCCATGAATATCTTGAGTTTTTCAAGAAGATAAAAATTGATTTTCCTGACTGCGTTATCATACATATTGGTTATACGTCAAAGGCATCTTCTTCCTTTCAAAATGCGATCATCGCAACGGAAGATTTGGATGATATTTTTCTAATTGACGCCTTGAACGTAACAGGTGGATAAACTGCAATTGTGATGTATGCGGTAACCTTATTAGAGAATGAACCTTCAATTGAACCAGACCAATTAGTAGAGAAGATTGAATCAAAGGTTCCTAAATCAAGACTGGCTTTCGTTCCCGGGAGCTTAGAATTTTTAAGAGCAGGAGGGCGAGTTAGTAATTTAGCTTATCTCGGTGGGGCTTTGTTAAAAATCAAGCCGCGTATTGAACTAATTGATGGAAATCTTGTTTCAACAAAAAAATATCGTGGGAAAATGGAAATTGTTTCGGAAAAACTCATACGAGATTATTTAGGTCAATATGACATTGAAAAAGAACAACTTTACCTTCTATACTCTGTCGGACTTGATGAAAAGATCAAGCAGGGGATGGATGAAATCGCTAAAGAAACAGGTTTTAAAAATGTAAAATGGATTCAAGCAGGCGCAATGATATCTACACATGCTGGACCTGGTGGGATCGGAATTGCAGGCTTAGAAGTATAAGACGGTCAAAGCCAGAACTTAGATCGGATTAGCAACAACCTTAGCTAAAAGGATAGCAAAAAAACCTAATCTTAAATCCTTACTGCAAGAAAAGGGGACACCACCGATATGAAAATTAGCAAAAGCATAATAAAAATTATGCTTTTGCTATTTATGATGCGAATTAGCTTGCAAATTCGATAACTAAAAAAACAGATAACTGTCGTCGTTAAAATTTCTTATTCAACATAAGGTCTGGATAGTTCAATAAGCATAATACAAAGGGTACATTAAAGCGCTGGACTTATGAATGACTCTAAATTATTAAATGCCTAAGAACCAGTAAAATACCCTCACAAGTAATTCTGCTTAATCGTTATAATCTATCTCCGAAGTAACACCTCTATCCCACGTCCGTACAATATTGAACTTTGTCAATTCTTCATGCAGTTCCACGGTTTTGTCGTCAATGCTTTCTGAAATGGTATTAAAGGCTTTTAACAAGCGAAAGAACTCGGCCTTATCTTCCACGGTGGCACTCTCTGATTGCTCGTAAAGGGCGGTCATTTTCTCGAAATAAGTGACAAGAGTTTTCATTCGTTTGTTCAGGGCTAGTACATCCTTACTCTTGAACTTGATGGTGTATTCGCCAATCCGTTCCCCTGTATTGAAATACTCGGTCAATAAGACACTTTGTTGTTCAAGAGTTTGGAGCATTCCTTCTATCTCTGATCGCTCAACCTTATCCTCCTCTTCGCTGATTTCTATAGTCTCGAAGGCTTCCCGTATTGGGTAAATACCCACATTTAGGGTATCTATAACGGTCAAGTGCCCCCGCAGGATCCTTCTCAATTCATTCAAATAATAGGAGCGGTCTTTCACTTCATTGACAAAACTCCTGTCTTCCGCTTGTGGCTCAGGTTCCCTGCTCTTCTTTTTCATCTCATTGGCAACTATACGGGATGCATCATTAGCAAACCGCTTGGAAGCCCCCCATAACAACTTATCGAAAAAACCCATTGCAATTCCTCCAAATGTGTTTGCACTCCATTAATATTATTCAGGCAATTCCGCTATCACAGACTAAACGATTAATTCTCTTCCTTTAAATTCGGCACAATAGCCGCTCTCTCCTGTTCAGTACCGTAAAAAGGTAACCAAATTGTATGTTATCTTATGGAATCAGTCTTGAGGATAGATTCCATATGGTTTAGTTAGAAAAAGATATTCATAGTTTCATAAAATTAAAAAGCTCCCTCCAATAAATGAATGAGGCTGCAAACAGATGCTAAAAAGGTCTATCCTAACGGTAAAAAGAGCAAAACCATGAAGCTAATCAAAAACAACGCAGAAATGGTTAACTCTGGAAGAAAAAACTAGTAGGAAACTATTTATTCACCACTACCGTCAGCAGAAAACCGGAAATACATTAATCAAGAATCTAAATTAAAAGTTAAGGAAGCTATTTATAAGTATTTAAGGTAGTTTATCAATCTTCTTGGAGTTCAGGAACCGATAAATCAGTTGTTTATTATTTTTGGCAGCATTTCGGTAAAAATATCGATAAACATAAATACTAGCATTAGGATGGCAGGTATGGAGAGAATTGCAAAGCTTAGGTAGGCAAGTTTCAGCTTGCCATTTGATTGGTCGAACCATTTCGTAATGTACTCAATCAGTAAGGCAAGAAGGACGGATCAGATAATAAACGAGGCCGAAAATAGGGCTATTCCTAACGGTGCTTGTGGTCCAAATAATTCATTGTTTGGATTGGACAGAAACAAAGGTTAACAATTAATTTTTGGTCCAATATTTTAGAAGCAACAGGGGAACAGTTCTTTCTAAAACCTAAGAAAGTTTAGATAAACGGTTTCACAAAAAAAGGATGAAAAATAACCAAAAATGCAAAAAACGCCTTCAAAAATCAAATTTGAAGGCGTTTTTTGACGTTTACGCTCAAAAAATGCCCTCAAATTTGAAAATTAGCGATTCGCTTTACCCCGCCAATCTCGATATCGTAGAAGTGCAAAGGATGCGGGCTTTCACCTAAATCCTGCGCAAAGGACAAGGTGATGAAAAGGTGTCATAAAGTATTCACATATTATTGAAAAACATATGACCATTTTCTTTATTTATTTATATTTTTATATATCAAGTATGAAGGAATTTTTTAAGAGAAAGGTAGTGGTTGAAGATGGCAAAGTTTAGAATGGTACGTACTGATTTTTGGAAGAATCCAATGGTATCAGAGGAGATGACTCCAGAGGACAAATTCTTCTGTCTTTATCTTCTTACAAATCCACAAACGACTCAAATTGGAATTTATAAGATTACCAAAAAACAAATGGCTTTTGATTTGGGTTATTCGATTGAGAGTGTTCACTCGTTAATGGAGCGATTCATCGTGCATCACAAGCTGATTCGTTACAATCCTGAAACGAGAGAACTGGCGATCAAGAACTGGGGGAAATATAACCTGGATAAAGGCGGGAAACCGTTCATGGATTGTATATCTTCCGAGTTAAAGGATGTCGAGGATCTCTCACTGATTCAATATGTTTCGAAGGCGATTCAAAAACAGGAAATTCGCAGTCTATTTGAATCATTTTGTGAACAAGAAGAGCTGGTTTTCGGCAAGGAAGTTAGCAGCCAAGATGAAAATGATACATATCTAGAACCTGAATGTGGAGAGCTTGACGATACGTTGACGCATCGTGAGACGAGAAGGGGGCAAAAAGAAGAAGAAAATAAAAAAGATAATAAAAAAGAAAAACAACAACAACAACAACAAGAAGCTTTTAATCCAAATATAGAGAAAAATCCAGACACAGAAAATAATCAAAAAGATGTAGATGTAAAAGAAATTATTGAGTGTTGGGACAACAATGGATTTGGTTTTTCGAACGTGAATGCTAAACAACAGTTAGTATCTTGGTTAGATGATTCTAGCTTTTTACAGCCGAAAGAGGTGATTTTAAAAGCGATGAATATTGCGTGTGCCAACAACAAGCGACGGCTAAGTTATGTGGTTGGGATTCTGAAAAACTGGGTAAATGACTCCTTACTGACCGTAGAAGAAATTGATTCCTTTTATGAGAGTCAAAATTCCACACCAAAGCATAGGCAATCAACCGAATCATTTCCTGCCGGAAGAGCAATTCCAAGGGGATTTAAACTTGACCTTACGGCAGGTGAAGAGGGATGAGTATGGCAGAAAAAGCGTTCTTAGGAAGCTTGATGAAGGCGGAGTACTTGCTCCAAGATACCATCATTCAACCTGAACAGCTAGAAAGTACACGGCATAAAGAAATCATGCGAAGAATGGTGGAGTTAAAACGGGCGGGGAAGAATGTTGATTTAATCACATGGACAACCTTACCCGACCTCGATTCATTAGGTGGAATGTCGTACCTATCGGAGCTGTTATCATACGCGGATCTGGAGAAATTTGACGGGACGGAGAAGCTCATTCTCGATCTGTGGAAGGAACGAGAAAAGAGAAACATCTTGACGCTTGCAGCCATGAATGATTGGGAGATTGCTAAAGTCATTGCCGAATTGGATAAAATTAACCAAATGAAAATGGAGGATCACACGTCCTTACAACAAGCGTTATCAGATATCTATGAGGCACCCTGGGAAGATCGAATAAGCCAGAAAAGTGCAACAACTGGTATCAACAAGCTCGACGAAGTGACGGGAGGCTTTCAGGGCGGGGAAGTAACGATTCTAGCAGCAAGACCTTCGATGGGAAAAACCGACGTGATGCTTCATTTTGCGAAAATGTCGGGTTGGGCCGGGTTTCTGCCACTCGTCTTTTCCTTAGAAATGCCTGAAAAGCTGATCACTTCGCGGTTAATGGCTTCAACTGGGGGCTTTAACCGTGCAAAAATGCGGGATCCGAAAAGAATGCTCAATGAAAATCAAAAGAATAAATGGTCGGATGTGATTGGTGATCTCACGGAAACCCATATGCAAATTTTTGATGGGGCGGGACAAACTATTGCCGAAATGAGAGCGAAAACGCGAAAAATGATCAATCAATTTCCCTACAAGAAACCAATACTTTTTATCGACTACTTAACACTGATCCATTCAGGTCAATTTTACGGAGGGAATTCCCATTTACAAGTAACGGAAATTTCCAAATCTCTGAAAACGATGGCGAAGGATTTCGATTGCCCTGTCATTTGTTTAGCGCAGCTCAATCGGTCGGTGGAATCAAGAGCCAATAAACGGCCGATGATGTCTGATATTCGGGAATCGGGCAGTGTGGAGCAGGATGCCGATGTCATTTTGTTCTTATATCGTGAGTCGTATTATGACAAGGACACGGACAATCATTCCCTTGAAATCATAGTCTCGAAAAACAGAAATGGTCCAGTTGGAAGCATCGATGTATATTATAACGAGCATACAGGAAGGATTGAGGACCAGAAGGAATCGAGTCCTACCCTTGTATAACCATATTTAGCCGAAAAAAATCTTAAATCGAGGTGTGATCACATGATTGTGAAAGATCTTTACATGGATTGTTTCCGTTATGAAGAATCCTCCTTGGCCCATTGCATCTACCATTTACTAGCAGAGCAGAAAATCTCTTTAGATGACAACATATCCAAGATAGACTTAGAACAAGCCGACCATCAGAAAGTAAGGGAATTGGTTCAAAACAATGTATTAGGTATTCATAAAGTTGGCATCTACTCACTGAAGATGAACCAGAAGGATTTTGTCTTTATCTTTGCTGGCAGCCACAAAGAAGCCATCCAATTCTATACAGAAACATTTCATCAAAACCCATTGAATTGTCACGATTATTCGCTAGATTACCGGCTCGCAAGAGGAAATGATGTAATTTCGTTTCGGGATTTGAGGAAGGAATTCATGAGTTTTCCAGCAATAGCGGGGTATTTTAAGAGGGAGATATGAAAGTGAGAGAGAAGGGAACAAACCCACATCTAGGATGGTCCGATCGGAACCGTCAAACTGAGCTTCAACAAGCTTTGCACTTCTCCACTTTTATTTCCAGATTGCCTAAAAAAAATACGATGCAATAAGAAATTCACTTCTTATCACATCGTATTAATTATTTTACGACTTTAATCGTACGGTAGTTTTGATTTCCAGCTTTATCAATCACGTAAACCTTTAAATATGTATTAGCTTTCTGAGTTTTTATTAACTAGCGGGTATTCTCATCGGGGAAAATGTTAAACCTTTAACAAAGACCGCTTTTGAATATGGAGCAGATACCGTGTATGTCTATGATCAACCTCTCTTTAAGCATTACCGGACCGAAACCTACATGAAGGCGCTGCTAGAGTGCAGTGATAAATATAAACCGGAAATTATCCTCTATGGGGCCACCTCAACGGGAAAAGACCTGGCAAGTGCATTGGCCACCGATCTGCCGACAGGGTTGACGGCGGATACGACGGAGCTGGATGTGGAAGAGGAAACGGGGTTACTCCTTGCGAGTAGGCCGGCGTTTGGCGGAAATATTATGGCGACCATTTTATGTAAAAAATACAGGCCGCAAATGGCGACCGTACGCGCCAAGGTCATGAAGGCGCTGATCCCAGAGGTGGGGAGAATAGGAAAGGTCATCGAAGAAACCGTCTCACTAAAGGAAGAAGATATCCGGACAAAAGTCTTGGAAATTGTAAAAGAAACGGTTAAGAAGGTAAGAATCGACGAAGCGGACATCGTTGTGGCTGGCGGAAAAGGCTTAGGCAGCTACGAAGGATTTCAGTTAATACACCGGTTGGCGGAAACCCTTGGAGGAGCCGTTGGTGCGAGCAGGGATGTGGTGGAAGCGGGGTGGATTGCCCACCCTCATCAAGTAGGGCAAACCGGTGTGACGGTAACGCCAAAGATTTATTTTGCGATTGGGATTTCTGGTGCGATTCAAAATATTGTGGGAATGAAAAATTCTGGTTTAATTATTGCCATTAATAAGGACAAAGAAGCTCCTATTTTCAGAACTGTCATTATGGAATTGTTGGCGATGCCTTTGAGATCGTTCCTGTCCTAATCGAACAGTTTAAACATGCACTTTCTAGTGACAAGGTGATGAAGTAAGTTAGGGCTGAATTATTACCATTATTCCTCTGTCATTCGTGAGTGAATTCTTCCATGAGGCTTCTGCTAGCGTTTAGCCTTTCGGATTAACAATATTTGTTTAACCTCCAAAGGCCTTAGAAAATTTCATTTAATCGCTTACACTTTTTTCTTTACTTCACTAAGAAGTAAAGCTTTTTTTTATGCTATAATTAGTATCAGATAATAATACTAACTAATAGGTTTTGGTCCTGTTAAGCAAAATAAATACGCCTAAACTGGAGATAATACTATGTTTATAAATACCAAATTAAAGTCACAAAGTGTCTCTGACTATTTTAAGTCACTGGGTATCAAGAACTGCTTTACCAAAGAAGACTTTTGGAGGCACGTAACCGAGGTTGACTCCTTCTTGGCTAAGGAACTCCAACCCATTATGGACCGCAAACTAAAAGGGAATCTTTATGAAGTGAAAAACCGAACACTGCCCTTCAGTTTGGCAGTAGAATCATGGACGATGAATTTCCATCAGTCCTTGCTTAACTGGATCAGTCAGCAAACTCATTTAAAGCCGAAGCGGATTTTGGAAATTGGCTGTGATAATGGGTTGCTGTCTTGCTGGTACGCCACGATTTTTCCAGATGCGGAGATCGTTGGCATTGAACAGTGTGGAAATGGAATTCAATGTGCACAGCAGTTGGCCATGCAGCAAGGGTTTAATAACGTGAGTTTTTACCAAATGGATTTTATGGAGGTAACTGAGCACTTTTCCCTGAATTCTTTTGATTTAATCATTTCATCACGGACCTTTCATGAGATCATGGGGCCTATCATGATTTCAAACTATTGGTCACTTCTAGAGTACGTGAAGGAGAATCCAACCTATGGTGACAGTCGTTATTTAGAAATAGTCCATCGTTTGTTAACGGAGGATGGATTGTATCTCTCTTGTGAACAATTGAAAAATTCCGCAGATCTCGGAAGGTGGGCGAATGTGCTTCAGGATGCTGGTTTCCATATTCAATGGGATGACAGTGGTACCATCGAATACCATGAAATAGGAGTAGATAGGCTGTCTCCTGTGATTGTGGCGACAAAAAGGGAGACCAGTCTCGAAACCTTGGAAGGTATGGAACACCTATATACGAAAGGTTACCCACTTGTATTTGAGGAGGGTAGGTCCTATAAAGGAGGGATAGCGGAGTTTGCTTATCAACGGCTGGGGGAGAAAACATTCTTCTCAGGGATTCAATTGAAAGTGACGAACCATTGGCATGTGTTTCGACTTGAGCTTTGGGAGACAGATAGGTTTTTGCTTGTCTATAACTATGGAAATATGGGGTATCATGAATTGGATATTTTACCTGCCTGCGCATATGAAGAGGCACACCGGTTGATGGAGGAGGCGGTCGGGGAGTTCGGTCACCTTGGTCCGCTTGTTTGGTATCACAACCTGGATGAACGACCAGAATAGCAGTTAATTGGTTTTTATTCCCAGTTTAATAGAAAACAGTACTTGCTATATCCAAAATTTACAGGTAGTTTCCAAATGGTAGGGATGATATATTGTTTGTACCAGTTCTTTAGGGAACTCAGTCCAACAATCACACTGAGAACGGGTCAGGGCGGGAGCGCAGCAGCCATAACTAGTGAAATTGTGTGGGCTAGTACATAACGATGGTTTTTAAGCTAAACTGACATAAGTTTAGCTTTTTCCTATTCCCGCTTCATTCAGTTTATATAATTTCCCCATAAATTAACTATAACCCAAAAGAGCACAATGTCCATTTAATGTCTATTAATTCAGAAGCAGTTAAAACCCTATCTATTTGACGTCAGAATCTGATTATCCGACCACTTAATTAAATAATTAAAGACCGCCATACTAAAAGCATTATAGCCTTCTGCAGTTAAATGGATGCCGTCATCACTGATTAAATTAATCGAATCACCTGCTTTTTTAATTGCCGTTCTAACATCAATTTTGGGTACCTTTAACTCATCTGCCAATTTATTTAAATGGTAGTTATACATTCCATGCCAGTGTTGAATGCCCCCCAATTTACCGATCCAGTTCCCAATAGAAGGGCTATATTGGGTGGAAATGGTCTGATAATATCTGACTGGGTCTAATGGGGGTAAGGTTGCTATGATTGGTATAATACCACCTTCTCGCATTTTTTTAACAATTTCACTGATATTCGCTAAATACCGTTGGAGAGAAACGATTGCTTGGTGTTCCTCCTTGGGTTTTTCGATAATTTCATTCCAGTTAAAATTGCAGTCGTTTCCGCCAACTTCAATAATCGTATAATCGGGATGTTCATTAAGTACATCCTTTTCTAGTCTTGACAACATTAAATCAGAGTTATCATTAAAAACTCCTTTGTTAATAACGGTAACATCATTTTCTTCCTGCTGATTAAATAACTCTTGTAAGAAAGCAGGATAGTTTTCCTTCAGGATTCGCAATCTCCCTTTTACTACGGAGACCCCACGTGTTAGACTATCGCCAAAACAAATAATTTTCATTTATATCACCATTCTTAGGCGGATTTTTCTTTTAATATAACATCTTCATAAAATGAATAATAATTACATTCGTCATCTTTTTGATAAAAATTAAAAAGGGGACAGACTTTTTGTCACATTTTTGGGGTTAGCGAACTTCAACAATAACCCCATTGTAGATACAAGTTATTTTTTAAAAGTTATCAGAAAGCAGTTTAAAACTCTAACATTAGATATTGGGATAAAAGCTGCTTTTCTATCCAAGGTTCTTTTAAATTGTAAGTAAATAGAGTGCTTGGCACTTTTTTTAACTCTCCAACGGGGACTGAATCCATTTCTCCCAAATAGCGGTGTCACCGCCTGAGTTTAGTAGTATTTTGTCGAAAATAAAAAGAATTCAGTAACCATTCAACAATTTTTGGTAAGTGCACTCTTTTGTATTCTAATGTAATAATTGGTCCCTAAATAGTAGAAAACAAAAAAGTTGAAGAAAGAAGTCCAAAATCAACTTTTATATCGGTTAATCTTGGACTTTTTCTGTACCTGAAATTCAATTTTTGTAATACATTACTGATATAATCTGAAACGAAATCATAAATCATATGGTAAAATAATACTATAGTTAGATTAATATAACCGGGGGAAATAACAAATGGAGAAACAACCATCCTATTTTTATCAATTTCTTGAACCGATGTCAAAAGAGCTAGCCTTAGTTGCAAATGAACTTGAAAATAGTATTTTCAGTAGCCCGCGGACAATGCTTACCCATGCAAGGATATTTGTAGAAAATATTTTAAAACAGGTCATTCGAGCAGAAAAATTGCCGGATGAGCAATGGTCAAATATAAAAGACCGTATCGATATACTAAATGTAAACGGTTATATAAAACCCGATATTCGAGATGCACTTCATTATGTTCGACAAATCGGTAACCAAGCAGCACATGATACTCGGACGTTTCGTTTTTCAGAAGCGTTATTATCTTGGGAATCTATCTATAAAATCGTTAAATGGTACGTAGAGGTATATGGTTCATTAGATTTTACGGTTCCAAGTTATCAAGACCCATCACCACAGGTGAAACAATCGTTTGACATAGTAGAAATACAAGAGCGGCTCAAATCGTTGGAAAAACTTCTTATTGCATCAACTGAAAAACAACAGGGTAAGCAAGGAGAAGGGGATGCAGGAAAGTCTACAGAAGGTTTTTCACCTAAATCAGAACAGCCGGGTTTTACACCTATTCGTAAACTTATCTATAAAGGAAAAGAACTTGAAGTTCCATACTTCTTACGAGATGCATTTCTATTGCCTCAGCGATTTGCCATTTCTGAGACCTTTCTCATTAGACTTGGGGCAGAGCAGCAAGCGCGAATTATGAGTGAATTACCAAACAATCTAGAAGGATTGCATAAACATGTAAAACGATATAATGAAAAAAATGATGAAACCTTCTTTCAAGAACTAAAAGTATTTTTTGAGGAGGAGAAAATACGGAGACAACTTTCACTGGAACGGACAGGGGAACTCTTCTACTTCTATAAAGCTGATTACATAATCGTAACGGAAGAATTATCACAAATACCCCTTACCGCTGCTGAGTTCACAGGAATACCGAGCCTTTTGAGGCAGCTTAATGAAGATCAAATTGAAACAGTTGGACAGCTGCCAAAGGAGCTTGTTATTTTGGCTAAGTATTCAAATGTAGGAATCGGGACTGTGCAAAAGTTATTTGATCAATTAAAGGAAAAACAACAAAGTAGTAAAGTTCCTGAGCCTGTAACATCTCAATTTTAATGATTTGATAATTGATTTATGAGCTTCATCGAGGAGTTTCACAAAGTAATTAAGAGGATAGTGCCGACCACAAGACCTGTGGGCGGTTCGATTCCCACGCAGTCACGCCATACATATTTGAATCTAACCTATCATCTTTTCAAATCTCTAAACGATTAGCAGGATTTATTTTGAAAATGATTGAAAATAGAATATAGGGAAAAATGAATAGAAATCTTTGAATAAACAGGTGATTCAACTTATGAAAATATTACCTGCGGAACGGGATGAACTGGAACGAAAAGGAATGAAATGGCTACTATTAACCAATCAAGTGCCCATTTTAAAAATAGTCTATCCTCCATCCAAAATGCACCGGTGGAACAATCTGAGGGAATTAGGAGGTATAACGTTTTGGTAGATTTGTTCATAAAGGAGTCAATTGTTTCAGATATAATCCATCCAAACCATACTAAATAAGCCATAAAAAGTTCCCCAGCTTAAATTTTGCAGGGGAACTTTTTTGTAATATAGATAAGAAAATTTGGGGTCTACCGCAGCCTTCAAAACTGCTTGAGACCTGCGTGCCAGAATTCTAGTGACAGTCCCCCGGTAAACTAAAGCTTTAACGCGCCGGGGGACTGACCCCATTTTTCCATTTTTGCGAAGCATGAGAACCGTCCCCCTGCTCCCTATCCTAAAAACTCAGAAATGCTATGAAATATAATATAGATGATTACTCCACTCACAAAAGAGATGGGAATGTTTCTGTTGGTGATTTTATTGGTCATTGGTAGTAAGGCGGTTCCGCCGAGGTAGAGGAATATGCCTGCGATTATGGCAATTGGAATGGCTAGAGCCTTTTCGTTTATCTCTATGAAATAAGATAACAAAATGGACATTCCAACACCTAACCACATAAATAGGCCTTGATATAACAGATTAATAACGGTTTTTTTATGATTTTGAGTTATGGCTAACACCGATGCGGCATAGGTGATTCCTTCAGGGATTTTATGTAGAACCAATGCAAAGGAAACCATTATTCCTAAATTGACACTAATAGAATAACTAACGCCGATGGATAAACCCTCAAGGAAATTATGAAGAGACATACCCAATGAGATTCCTAGCATGGAACCGTCATCGAATTCGTTGTTCCCTTTCCCTTTTTTTGATGCCTTTGACAAATAGGAAACAAGGTACATGAAAATAAGACCCAGCATGATAAAAAGACTGCTATTTTTTAGTTCAGCTTGAGTTTCTGGAATTAAATCAAGGATTGCTATAGACAACAACAAGCCGGCACTCATGGCAGCTACAGCGAGAACACTAGTTTGAGACCAGTTTTTCTTGATTAAAACAATCATGCCACCCAATATATAAGCAACAGACGAAATGAAAACAACGATAAACAGGACAATACTCATACATATTCCTCCAAGTTAGTTTGTGGAAGCATGGGGACGGTTCTCTTGCTTCTTTTTACTCCCTTCACCTAAAGGTATGATTTTAAAACAGGAGAATTGTCACAGACACTAAAAAAAAGACCAGATTCATGAGAATCCGGCCAAACCATAAAAAGACATTAAACAAGTTATATTTAATTACGAGAAGTTCCACATTATATGGTATTTCCTTCAATCAACTTGTAATCTACCATATTTTGTACTGGGACCGTTTCTCCTTGAATTTGTTTTAACAGTAATTCTACTGCCTTTGATCCGATGACATCTTCATCCTGTTTGATATGAGTGAAAATCATATCATTATACAACCATCCGGGATGGTCGAAGCAAGCAATGGCGTAATCATCCGGAATCGATTTTCCGAGGGATTTCAGTACTTGTGCAAGTACACAGGCGATTTCATACTCACAAGCAATAAATGCCGTTACATGAGAATTTTCCTGAATGAAATTCCGCAGCTTGATCTGATCCTCGAAAAACTCAGCTGATCGATCAAAAGTCGGCAATGTACTGAACATATCGGCTAAGATATAGCTCGGATTTACGGCAATCCCCTTTTGTAAATAAGCTGTTTTAAACCCTTGGATTCTCTCTTCGATTGAGGAGGTATATTCCTCTGGAGGTGAAACAAAAGCAATATGCTCATGTCCGCGAGTAAACAGAAATTCTGTTAGACTTTGAGCCGCGGTTTGATTATCAGTATAAACGGCGCAGGCTGGTATTCCTTTTAAATATCTGTCGATTAAGACGAGTGGAAATCCCTCCAGAACCAATCGCAGTAAGCTTGTTGTGTAATGCTGCCCATGGACAGGAAAAATAATGATCCCTTTCACCTGCTGCTGGACCATTGTATTGATGGCATCTTCCTCCTCTTCCTGGCTTCCATATGTCACCTTAACTAATAAGTTAAACTTCAATTCCGAGCAACGTTTCTCAATAATACTCAGTATTTGCCTGCCAAAGCAATCCCTAAAGAATTCGGGAATGATTAGTCCTATTAACTCATTCATTTCTTGATTTAGATGATCCCTTTGTTCCGAATTAGTCTTAGGACTAATGGCTCCAAAATCCGGAAGTGTATTAGATACAAAGGAGCCTTTGCCGCGGATGCGCTCAATAGCCCCAATTTGCACTAATTTCTCAAGCGCTTTTTTAGAAGTTATTCGACTGACCTGATATTGGTCGGCCAATTCTTTCTCAGTGGGAACCTGATCCCTTGGTTTCAATTGACCAGTCTCAATCTGGTTTAGCAAGTTAAGGTAAATTTTTTCATACAATGGAGTTTCCATATATCTCATCCCTAATAAGTTGGTATATTTAATATATCATATAGTACAAATTGTTTCAATGTAGTTTCATATTTTTACATGGGTATCCCTATTTTTCTTAAAGAAATAGACATATTTAATGCATTCAATAAAAAACAATCAACTAGAGCTTGAATAGTAATACGAAAATGCTATCTATTTACATTTTATAGTACTTTTGGATTGTTTTTGTGTGAATAGAAAGAAAATTCAAATGATATATTGACATGTACTTAATATATCAATTAATCTATTGATATATTAAGTTAGTATATTATGTTAAGGGAGGGATTAAGTACCAGGTGAGAGTAATCATCCATTTTTTTTAATCAAAATTGTAACCGTTTTCTTTAATGAAAATAAGCGTAAAAGGGGAGAGATTTATGAAAAAGAAGATGTTGAAGAAGATTGCGGCTGTTTCGATTATCACCGGCAGTGTTTTAGTAAGTTCAGCGTGTTCAAATCAAAGCACATCCTCCAACAGCAGTGATAAGCAAGAAATCAAAATTACCTACCGATCAGGAGGAGGAACAAACAAAGGGTTAACTGATTGGCTTAATAAAGAGATCATACCGCAATTTGAAAAGGACCACCCAAAGGTAGATGTTCAGCTTGCACCGCTTAATGTTTCAGAGGGTGATTATTTTGCCAAAATTGCCTTAATGCTGAAATCCCCAAATACGGCACCTGACATCGTCACAGAGGATACCTTTATGGTCAATTCAGATGCGAGTGCAGGCTATTTAGAGCCTCTTGATAATAAGATCAAGGACTGGAGTGATTGGAGCAACTTTAATGACAGCGTTAAAAAGGGTGTAATTGCTCAGGACGGAAAAATTTATGGGGTGCCATATAACACCGATTCCCGGGGACTTTGGTATAACAAGGATCTATTCCAAAAAGCGGGTCTTCCAGTTCCATGGGAACCTAAAGACTGGGATGATATCCTTCAAGCGGCTCGAACTATAAAAGAAAAGGTGCCTGGTGTCACACCATTATGGATGAACTCAGGTAAAGCCACAGGGGAAGCAACGTCGATGCAAACTTTTGAAATGCTGCTATATGGTACGGAAACGCCTCTATATGATACCGATTCGAAAAAGTGGATTGTAAAAAGCCAAGGGCTAACGGATTCATTCAACTTTATTCATACGGTCTATAAGGAGAAGCTGGGGCCGAATCTTTCCCAGGTACTAAATGGGCAGGGAGGTTCCATGGCATACCAGCAATTAATGCCTCAAGGAAAGCTTGCCATCGGATTGGATGGATTCTGGCAGGCAGGCACTTGGGGGGAAACGGGTGCTGCACCTTGGCCTGAAGCCTTCAAGACGTTAGGGTTTGCACCAATGCCGACTGAACATGGACAGGCTCCTGGAACTACATCCATGTCCGGTGGATGGGCTCTTGCTATTCCAAAAAATTCACATGATAAAGATGTAGCATGGGAGTTTATTAAATTTGCTTCAAGTAAAGAAAACAATCTTGGGCTCCTATCGAAAGAAAGGAATTTGACTCCGCGTACTGATGTTGCACAAGAACAAAAGTATCAAGAAATCCCAATGTTTAAAGAAGCCACTGACTTTTTGAAATTTACGCATTTCCGCCCAGCAGTTGATAAATATCCAACTGTATCGACTCAAATACAAACCCTTGTCGAAGACGTTGTATCAGAAAGAATAACACCAAATCAGGCTGCAAAGCAGTATCAGATCAATGTCACAAAAATTGTCGGTTCAGATAATGTAATCGAAAAATAGTCGCATAGGTATGCAAGGCTACCTTGCAATACCCTAAAAAGGTAGCCTTTAACATAAATAATAGGACGGGGTGTGAAATGAATACAAATACGGTTGTCTCACCAACAGTCACTATCAAGCAGAAAACGAAAAAGAATCATACGCTGCTGAAATCGGTTCTCTTTTTGTTTCCGGCATGGATCCTATTGCTTGTCTTTTTTGTTGGTCCTATTTTACTGACTTTTTATTTTGCGTTTACGAATCTTACTTTAACAGGTACAGCGGCTAAAAGTGTTCAGTTTATCGGTTTTCAAAACTTTATAACGATGTTTCAAGATCCGAATTTCCGGATTAGTGTGGTAAAAACGATTGTGTTCTTGCTTTTTTCTGCCGTCATTGGCCAGCAGGTTTTGGGGTTTATTCTGGCTGTCCTAATGAAGGAGAAAAACACAACATTTCGCCGGATCATTGGCATTATTGTCATTGCCGGCTGGGTAACTCCTGAAATCGTGGTTGCTTTTTGTTGGGTGGCATTTTTAAGTGATAACGGAACATTAAATATGCTCCTTCAGCATATTGGTTTAAAACAAGTTACATGGCTTTATACCTTTCCAATGGTCAGTGTGGTAGTCGCTAATATCTGGCACGGAACTGCTTTTTCGATGCTGGTTTTCCAGGCAGCATTGGATGATGTTCCGAAAAGTGTGGAAGAAGCAGCGATGGTAGATGGAGCTTCCCGTTTTCAAGTCTTGTTCCGTATCGTTCTGCCGATGGTGAAGGGATCCATTGTTACTAATATGATTCTAGTAACCTTGCAAACGTTAGGGGTGTTTACGTTAATTTTTGCTATGACAGGCGGCGGTCCTGGAACATCGACACAAACTCTTCCTATTTATATGTATAACCAGGCATTTGTAAATTACCAACTTGGCTATGGAACGGCCATATCATTAATTCTGCTCCTCATTGGTATTTGTGCGAGCTTGTTTTATATCCGGTCCATGAAGGTCGATGTTTAAGGGGGGAGTTAGAAGTGAACCGTTACAAAACTGAAAAAGTTGTGCCATACATCATTTTAACGATTATTGGTATTTTGTTTCTCATCCCGCTTTTATGGGTACTGTTTGCCTCTTTTGATCCTAATGCTCAGCAAGCATTGAAAATGCCCAGTTCCTTTACGGTGAAGAATTTCACTTCCATCTTAACGGATCCAGCCAACCTTCGTTCGTTTGGAATCGGGTTATTTATCTCATTTGGACAATCCGTACTGATTGTCGTTGTGGCCATCATGGCAGCCTATCCACTATCACGGTATGCTTTGAAATTTAAAAAGCCATTCATGTATTCCATTTTGTTCATGACAGCTTTGCCGATTACGGCAGTCATGGTGCCTGTCTATCAGCTCTTTCTTTATCTCAATATACAGGATTCTCTTATCGGGACGATTTTGTTTTTAACGGCATCCGGGTTGCCATATGCGATTTGGATGATGAAAAACTTTATGGATTCTGTGCCATTGGAATTAGAAGAATCCGCGTGGATCGATGGTGCATCCGTTTGGGCAGGTTTAAGAAAAGTGGTTGCACCCTTGATGATTCCTGGAATTTGCACGGTCGCGATCTTTACCTTTTCCGGAAGTTGGGGAAACTTTTTCGTTCCGTACATTTTAATCCAATCACCAGATAAATTTCCGGCCTCAGTCACAATTTTTCAGTTCTTTGGTAATTTTGGAATGATTGAATACGGAAAGCTTGCCGCTTTCTCGATGCTTTATACAATGCCTTCTGTCATTTTATATATGTTTTCGCAACGATTTATGTCCCAAGGTTTCAGTCTAGGTGGAGCTTCCAAAGGATAATCACTATTTAAAGGAGTGTTTGATATGTTTTGGACAATGGAAAAGCTAGAGAGAAGGATACAAGAACTAGATTCCTATCGTTATAGAAATATTCTGCCAGTGGCAGCGTTTCAAGCCCAAGATGATGTGGAAGGAAAAATTGCCGAAAAACCTCGTGAGGATGGGCCATGGAGGACGATGAATGTAGGGGATCGATGGGAAGGACGAGATCAATACATTTGGCTCAAAACGCTCCTGCCGATTCCTGAACAATGGGGTACTGAAACCATTGTTGGCGTGTTTGATTTCGGAAAAACAGGCGGTGGTAATAATTCAGGGTTTGAGTCCCTGCTCTACGTAAATGGAGAGCCGTATCAAGGAGTCGACATGAACCATCAGGAAGTATTTTTGGATGGAAGTACTGCAGGTACCACCATTGAAATGTGTTTCCGACTTTGGTCAGGGCTCGAAGGCGGAGGTAAACCGACCCTGCAGGAACATCAGTTGAAAACGGCTTTTATCGCCTGCCTGGATGAAAAGGTTGATGATCTTTATTACACCGCAAGGGCGGCACTCGCCACCATAGAGTATCTACAGGAAAATCAGCCGGAAAGGCAATCTTTATTAAAAGCCTTAGACAGGGCATTCCTTTTAATTGATTGGTCTGCGCCTGGTTCTGAAGGTTTCTATCATTCCCTTTCTGAAGCGCAAGCCGTTTTAAATGAAGAAATTGAGCAAATTCCGAATAACTACCCTGTAACCGTCACGGCGATTGGACACACCCACATCGATGTGGCTTGGCTCTGGAGGCTGAAACATACTAGGGAAAAAGCGGCCCGCTCGTTTTCAACGGTACTCCGTTTAATGGAGAAATACCCGGATTACGTTTTTTTACAAACACAGCCGCAATTATATGATTATATTAAAAAAGATTATCCGGAGATTTATAAGCAAATTGAAAAACGGGTTCAGGAAGGACGCTGGGAAACAGAAGGCGGAATGTGGCTGGAAGCGGACTGCAATTTAACGTCAGGCGAATCGCTTGTTCGTCAATTACTGTTGGGTACGAAGTTTTTTCGGGAACAATTTGGGAAGGAGTGCGAATATTTGTGGCTTCCGGATGTATTCGGGTACAGCTGGGCCCTTCCGCAAATTTTAGTGAAATCCGGCATTAAGACTTTTATGACAACGAAAATTAGCTGGAGTCAGTATAATCGGATGCCGCATGATACGTTTAAATGGAGGGGGATCGATGGAACGGAGATCTTAACTCATTTTATCACGACACCTGAAGATGACCGCTGGTTCTATACATACAACGGACAGATTACCCCCCGTTCTGTAAAAGGGGTTTGGGAAGCGTATCGTGATAAAGCTGTGAATCAGGAGCTGTTAATTTCCTATGGTTATGGGGACGGTGGAGGCGGTGTTAATCGTGAAATGCTGGAAATGAGAAGAAGATTAGACAAAATGCCAGGCTTGCCGGCTGTTAAGACAGGAAGAGCCGATGAGTTTTTCAAACGCCTTCATGAGACTGTAGACAATACAGATCAATATGTTCATACATGGGATGGAGAGCTCTATCTTGAGTATCACCGCGGTACCTATACCTCTCAGGCCTATAATAAACGGATGAACCGTAAAATGGAGCTGATTCTTCGTGAAACAGAATGGCTCAATACCTTGAGCAGTATCCTTTCGGGTTCATGGTCAGCATATCCTGTCCAAGATTTGGAGGAAAGCTGGAAAATTGTCCTGCGGAATCAATTCCATGATATCATTCCTGGTTCATCCATTCACGAGGTTTATGAAGACAGTAAACTGGAATACGCACAAGCCTATGAGCTTGCAGTTAATGCCTGGAAGGAAGCTTCCCAGTCTTTAGGGATAAATAATGGGCAACAATCGTTCTCCATTTATAATTCCTCTTCGTGGCAGCGAAATGATACGGTTACAATTAACACCAATACGACCGGAGATTTATTGTGGAAGAACAAGACAGGGGAAGTGCTCGATGCTCAGCAAACCTCTGATGGAGCATGGCTTGTCAAAGTAGATGAGGTACCATCTCTCGGAAAAAGCTCTATTTTTTATGAAACGGGAACGAATGAGATCACTTCGTCGTTTACGGTATCTGGAAATGGTATTTCGTCCAACTTTTATGAGATTTCATGGAATGAAAATGGTCAGCTGGTAAAAATCTATGACAAGAAAAATCAAAGAAATATTTTAGCACCTAATGCGCGTGGTAATGTGTTCCAAGTCTTTGAAGATAAACCAATGCGATTTGATGCATGGGATATTGATCTTTATTACCAAGAAAAGATGAAAGAGATTTCGGCTTTACAAGAAGTAAACGTCATTGAAAATGGTCCGGTCCGTTGTGTTGTTGAGTTTACATGGGTTTACTCAAACTCAGTGATCAATCAGAAAATGGTCCTGTATGCTGCAAGTCCACGAATCGATTTTGAAACGAAGATTGATTGGCATGATCAAGACCAATTATTGAAGGTCGCTTTTCCTGTTGACATTCGGGCAACTGAGGCAACTTATGATATTCAGTATGGAAATGTAAAACGTCCAACTCATTGGAACACGAGCTGGGATTACGCACGATTTGAATCTGTTGGCCATCAGTGGGCAGACCTTTCTGAAAGAGATTACGGTGTCAGCTTACTCAACGATTGCAAATACGGACATGATATCAAAGATAATGTCATCCGCCTTACATTGTTAAAGTCGGCAACTTACCCTGATGTTGAAGCTGACCAAGGTGAACATTTGTTTACTTATTCGATCCTTCCTCATTCTGGAAGCTGGTATGAAGGAAATACTGTCCGGCAGGCTTGGGAGCTTAATAATCCATTGACCTATGCCGAGGGCCATACACAAAGTGTTTCATTGTTTCATGTTGCGGCTCGGAATGTCATGGTCGATGCCGTTAAAAAAGGAGAAAGCAATGATCATCTGATTATTCGCATGCATGAATTTGCTGGTGCAAGAGGAACAGTGGATGTATCAAGCGAATTCCGCATTGAATCATGGCAGGAATGCGACTTAATGGAAAGAGGTACCTCCGAAGTTAGAGAAAATCAGCCCTTTACATTTGAAATCAAACCTTACGAAATTAAGACTTTTATTGTAAAGTTAAAATAACAGTGTGGGTGCACGGGGACGGTTCTCGTGCTTCTGTTTGGAGCTCGCCGCGTGCTGGGCTCCTCTTGTTATTTTTACATATTGGGGGAATAGCGATGATAGGTGCAATTGAAGCTGGGGGAACCAAGTTTGTTTGTGCTGTAGGCGATAATAATGGCGGGATTAGAGAACGGATGGAGATACCGACAACTGTGCCGGAGGAGACCATCCCGAAGGTGGTTGAGTTTTTTAAACAATTTGAGCTGGATTCGATTGGGATTGGGTCGTTTGGGCCGATTGATGTAAATCAAGATAGTTCAACGGATGGTTATATTACCTCCACTCCTAAAACGGGATGGCGTGATTTTCCATTTGTCCAAGCCTTGAGAGAGTCGTTCGATGTTCCGATTGGCTTTAATACAGATGTGAATGCTGCGGCATTGGCGGAGGTACGATTGGGAGCGGCAAAGGGGCTGGAGAGTTGTTTGTATATCACGGTTGGAACCGGAATTGGGGCCGGGGCTGTTGTTCATGGGAGGATCCTTCAAGGGCTTTCTCATCCGGAGATGGGTCATATTCTTGTGAATCGTCATCCACGTGATTCCTATCAGGGAAAATGCCCTTACCATCAAGCTTGTCTTGAGGGTCTCGCGGCGGGACCCGCGATTGAAGAACGGTGGGGGAGCAAGGGCATCAACCTTGTTGAACGTGCGGAGGTGTGGGATTTAGAGGGATATTACCTAGCTCAAGCTCTCATGTCCTATATTTTAATTCTTTCACCGCAAAAGATAGTTATGGGAGGCGGGGTTATGCACCAGCAGCGAGTATTTTCTTCTATATATAAAAATCTGCCGGAATTTATGAATAGCTATGTTTCTCTACCAGATCTGAAGGATTATATTGTAGCTCCGGGTTTGGGTGATAATGCAGGGATCACTGGGGCGCTTTTGCTTGGGGATATGGCGTTGGGGAATTAACTGGAACACGGCGGGGGAGCATGGGGACGGTATTGCCGGCATTTTTATGACATAAACTTCATAAGAAACCGTGGAAACCGTCCCTGTGGCCCATTTTAAGAAATCTAAATTATTACGGACTGTCTTAATTGTCTTTTCGGCATTATCCCACTATTTTGGTAGTCTACTTCAACCTATTCAGTTAAGGAGAGATTCTCGCAGGGAGTCCCCTGATAGGGTAATGCTATGCCCAGTAAGAACCCCAGTATTTCATTTCTTTTAATATGGTATGTAAGGATTGTCCTTTTTCAGTAAGTGAATATTCAACTGTTACGGGAACTGTAGCGTGAACAGTCCGAATTAAAACACCATTGGATTCTAAATGTCTTACCGTATCGGTTAAGGCCTTTGGACTTATTTTTGAAATAGCTTTTTGTAATTCTCCAAACCGTTTTGTCCCTTCGAATAACTCTCTTAATACAAGAAAAGACCACTTTCCCCCAATTACACTAAGTGCTTTTTCAATGGAACATTCAATCACTAAAGGTTTCGTTTCTTTTACTTCGCTCATAGACTACCTCTTTCTAATTTATAGAAACTATAAATTTAATAGTAATTAATATATAGGTTAGTATATCAAAAATATTTCAGTGGTTGTTGTTTAAATAAAGAAAACGTATACTTTTTTTGTGTAAGGGTTTTAATCATACATATTGAAAGAGAGGGAGATGAGACCAATGAAATACCGTAAGCTTGGAAAAACAGATTTAAATGTTTCCGTTGTTGGAATCGGAACTTGGCAATATGGCGGCGAATGGGGAAAAGATTTCACACAAAAAGAAGTAGATGAAATCTTAGACAAGGCCAAGGAAATGGGGATTAATTTGATTGATACAGCCGAATGTTACGGTGATCACCTTTCTGAAAAATTTATCGGCAGCTACTTAAAAAATCAAAAAAGGGAGGATTGGCTAGTCGCAACAAAATTCGGCCATCATTTCCATGAATCCTTTACCCGTACAAATCATTGGTCCGCTGGGGAAGTAGTTAAGCAGTTAGACGATTCTTTAAGAGCTCTTCAAACAGAGTATGTAGATATATATCAATTTCATTCTGGCAGTGATGACGTATTTCAAAATGAAGAATTATGGACTGTTTTGGACAAGCAGATTGAGGCAGGGAAAATCCGTCATCTAGGAATTTCAATCGGTTCAAACGAAAATATCTACCAAACGGACTTAGCAACGGAAGTAAATGCTCGTGTGATTCAAGTTGTGTATAACCGGTTAGATCGTAAACCAGAGGAACAAGTGTTTTCTTCCTGTGAGCGGCAAAATCTTGGGGTCCTGGCTCGGGTTCCATTAGCAAGCGGTTATTTAAGCGGCAAATATAAACCAGGTGTAGTGTTTGATAAAAACGATGTTCGTAATAACCATTTACAAAGTGAAGTTTTAAAACAGCTTCAACTAGTTGAAGAAATTCAACGAAATGAAGTCCCAGAAGGAGTTAATATGGCTCAATGGGCACTTGCATGGTGCCTAAAGCATCCAGCTGTTACGAGTGTAATCCCAGGATGTAAAAATGTAGAACAAGTTGAATTAAATGCACTGGCTGCAGACTTAGAATTGGTATCAGATGAGCATCCACAAGCTGTGTTTAAATAGGAGGAATTAAAATGCCAAAAGTAGTTGTAACAGGTGGCAGCGGCCTTCTTGGTCGAGATGTGATAATAGAATTTTTAAATCATGGGTATGAAGTTGTTAATGCCGATATAAAGCATCCAAAAGAAGAGCTTTGTAAAACAGTGATTACAGACTTAACAAATCTTGGCGAAGTTTATGGCGTCTTAGCAGGAGCTGATGCGGTTGTACATCTGGCAGCTATACCAGTTGCCTACTCCCATCCAAACGAAGTAACATTCCAAAATAATGTGATGAGTACCTATAATATTTTAGAAGCAGCAGGGACTTTAGGGATTAAAAAGGCGGTTATCTCCTCGAGTGAATCGTCCTATGGTATTTGTTTTTCTAAGCAAAATTTAGCACCGAAATATGTACCAATCGATGAGGAACACCCACAGCTGCCTGAAGAAAGCTATGGGTTATCGAAAATCGTAAATGAGAAAACCGCTAATATGATTCACCAAAGAACGGGTATGCAGGTTGTATCTATGAGGTTAGGAAATGTAATCTCACCTGAGATGTATAAAAATTTCCCTAGTTTTATACATAAGCCTGAATTACGAAAAACGATTCTTTGGAGCTACATTGACACAAGAGACGCAGCAGCAGCTTATCGTTTAGCAGTTGAAACAGACGGACTAGGTTCAGTTCCTCTATGTATTGCTGCGGATGATTCGAGTATGGATATTGAGAGCATGCAGCTTATGGAAACATGTTTTCCAGAAGTGAAAGATTTCCGCAGTGATTTGACAGGATTTCAATCATTGTTAAGTAACGAAAAGGCTAAAAAGCTATTAAATTGGAAGCCTGTTCATCAGTGGAGAAATTATGTAGAGTTATAATTAATAATTTTCTATAAAATGGAAAAGGAGAGAGATATGTTGACAAAAAATTTACTAAGTACTACTACGTTAAATAATGGTGTAAAAATGCCTTGGCTGGGGTTCGGTGTTTTCAAAGTACAAGAAGGAGAGGAAGTAGTTAATTCAGTAAAGACTGCCCTTGAGGTCGGGTATAGAAGCATTGATACTGCTGCTATTTATCGAAACGAAGAGGGAGTAGGCAAAGCTATAGCTGAATCGAACGTACCTCGTGAAGAGTTATTTGTAACAACTAAGCTCTGGAACGGCGATCAAGGCTATGAATCTACCTTGGCGGCTTTTGAAACAAGTTTGAACAAATTAGGTTTAGACTATTTAGACCTTTATTTAATTCACTGGCCAGTACCTTCTAAAGGATTATATGTTGAGACATGGAAAGCGCTTGAGAAGCTTTACAAGGATGGACGCATCCGCGCCATTGGAGTAAGTAATTTCAATGTTAACCATCTCGAAGACCTTCTTGCAAACTGCGAAATTAAACCGATGGTTAACCAAGTGGAATACCATCCAGTCTTTAATCAAAAGGAATTACATGATTTTTGTAAAAAGAATGAAATCCAGCTTGAAGCATGGTCCCCTCTTATGCAAGGCGGACTTCTTAACGACCCAGTCTTAGTTGAGATTGCAAACAAGTACAATAAGTCTACTGCTCAAGTGATCCTGCGCTGGGATATCCAAACAGGCGTCGTGTCTATTCCAAAATCAATCAAACCACATCGTATTGCTGAAAATGCGGATATCTTTGATTTTGAACTTACACAAGAAGATTTAAATCAAATAAGCACTCTTAATCAGAATAAGCGTCAGTTCGGTGACCCTGAAGTAATCGGCAGAGATTAATAGGAGGGAACTCTAAATGGAACAGCAAGTAGTCGTCATAACAGGTGCAACAAGAGGAATCGGCCGTAACACTGCTTTATTTTTTGCGGAAAAAGGATTTTCCGTGGTTGGAACTGGCAGAGATTCCGAAAAATTAAAAGAAGTTCGATATTTTAGTGGTCATTGAAACCGGAGGAAGCGCAGGCACTATTTATGCGTATATATTTTCTTATATTAACGGTCAATTAAGGCAAATTTTTAATTCGGATGTATTCAATGATTCCTACAAGTACGATGTGACATATGAAAATCAATACAAAGCAAAGGTCATAAGTTATCATCTCAAAGAAAAGTATATTCTTGACCTTACTTATAAGGGGAAGGAATATTTATCGGAAATTTATAGCCCCCAAGGTATTTTAAAGGCTCCCATTAATGGGTGGGTTAACCCTTTATCTGGTTTGTACCCGATTGATTTTAACAGGGATGATATTTATGAGCTCGAAGCGTATCAGAGGATAGCCGGCAGGTACAATGCTGACAGTCTGGGATATGTACAAACCCTATTGAAATGGAACGGTCAGGTGTTTGGTCCTGACAGGCAGACAGTGGCAATGTCGGGTGGGGAAATGTAAAAAATGGACTGAAAGTAGGATTTATTAGAAATTTCAAACAGGTAAAAGATTATCATTTTCAGAAAAAATAGAACACTCACCCAAAAGGATGAGTGTTCTATTTTACATTACGGTAGGAAAGTTTTTTAAATTTTCCTCTAAATGAAGTTACTTTTCTTTCTTAAATAACATGCAAGCTGCAGTTTCAGAACCAAGAGACTTAAAAGCCTTGATGACAAGCATAAGATTAATTAAACAATAGATGAACTTACTGGTAAGTATTTACTCCTTGGCATTGGTGAAGGTAATAATAGGAAAAAGAGTGTAAAGTTTCTTCACGAAGTAGTTTACAGAATATTTAAAATTATTTAAGCTTGAATAAGCTCTTAAAAAATAAATACAGAGGAGGTGAATAGAAGCTTATTGGATAAAAAGCTCAAACTACCAAACCATTAGCCTACTAACCAATCAGAAGAATCTTCGGAAATGAAAGTTGAACTAGAAAATGAAGGAGATGAAAAGATGACAAAATCCATTGAAAAAATGAAATTGAATAATGTTATCACAGGGTGGGTGGATGATCATGCAGAGGATTTAATAGATTGGTCGACAAAAATTTGGAATTACGCCGAACTGGGGCTCCATGAATATCAATCCTCGAAATTGTTAGCAAACAAGCTAGAAAAAGAGGGATTTTCCATTGAAATGGGTATCGCAGGTATGCCAACCGCATTTGTTGCGACGTGGGGGAAAGGGAAGCCTGTCATTGGGATTTTAGGTGAATATGATGCATTACCAGGTCTTTCTCAAAAACTAACAGCAAAAAAAGAGCCGATTATCCCAGAAGCCAGCGGTCATGGATGTGGACATAACATTTATGGAGTCGCTGCGGCAGGAGGGGCGATTGCGGCTAAGGAATGGATGGAAAAAGAAGGAATGGATGGGACCATTAAATTTTACGGCTGTCCTGCAGAAGAAACCCTTGTTGGAAAGGTCTTTATGGCAAGGGATCATGTTTTTGAAGATGCAGATGTTAGTTTAACCTGGCATCCCAATTCGTTGAATTCATTATGGGCAAGCAGCTCTTTAGCGATGAATTCGGTCAAATTTAATTTCTATGGAAAATCCGCTCATGCTGCTGCCAATCCAGAAGCTGCAAAGAGTGCCCTTAAAGCTGTTCAATTAATGGATATTGGAGTCAATTTTTTACGCGAGCATTTAATTGATCAAATACGGATTCATTCAACAATCACAAATGGCGGAGGTGCACCTAATGTTGTTCCCGACAAGGCTCAGATTTGGTATTACATACGCGCACCACACCGGTCAGAAGTGGAAGTAACCTATGAAAAATTAATCAATATTGCCAAAGGCGCCGCCTTAATGACGGGAACGGATTATAATATTGACTTTATTACAGGATGTTATGATATGCTCCCGAATAAAGTTCTAGGACAAGTTTTACTGAATAATTTGAAAAAAGTGGGAGCTCCATCCTTTGATGAAAACGATATGAAACTAGCAAATGAACTGACCGATTCCTTTGATCAAGGAATGAAGGAAGTAGTTGTAAAAACATCGGGTGCCCCTAATAATCTGCTAGACAAAATTTTGCATGATGAGGTGATCGAACCTTACGATGAAGGAAAATGTATGTCTGGGTCTACAGATGTCGCGGATGTTTCATGGAATATCCCGACAGCGCAATTTACAACAGCTTGTGCACCAATTGGGACGCCCGGACATTCTTGGCAAAATGTTGTCGCCGTAGGATCCACTATTGGTCAAAAAGGAATGATAACTGCTGCTAAGGTGATTGGTCTAAGTGTTGTGGAATTAATAGAGAATCCTAGTTTGGTCGCCCAGGCACAAGATGAATTCAGGAACGAAATAAAACATAAAGGGGGCTATGTGTCTCCATTACCAGACGGGCTCAAACCACCTGTCCCATCTATTTAGAAATCTTGTTTTAATAAAAATAATTTTATTAGTTCCCGAAAGGAGACTTACTATGAAAAATCAAAATCTAACCGATTTAAGAAATGAAACCAAAGAATCTATTTCCAGCGCAATCGAATGGTTAAAGGAATATTTAACATTCCCGACTATTTCTGCACAAAATACAGCCATTCCAGAAACGGTCCGTTTTGTTGTGAAAATGATTGAAGAGGCAAAAGGGGAAACCGAGGTTCTTGATGATTTAGGCGGCAACCCCGTCATTTATGGTTTTTTTCCAGCAGGAAGTAATGGTGATTCGACGAAAACTTTACTCTTTTATAACCACTATGATGTGCAGCCACCCGAACCACTTGATGAATGGATCTCTGAACCCTTTCAGCCTACGATTAGGGAGGGGAAATTATTCGCTAGAGGGGTTGCCGATAATAAAGGAGATTTGATTGCTAGATTAACAGCGATTAAGGTATTACAAAAAACGCAGGGAGGATTGCCCTGTAACATCAAATTTTTAATTGAAGGGGAAGAGGAAATTGGCTCCCCGAATCTTACACCATACCTTGAAAAATATCGTGATCGCTTTAAGGCTGACGCATGTATTTGGGAATTTGGAGGAAAGGACGAACAAGACCGCATCAGCATGGTTGCCGGCATTAAGGGGATGGCTTATTTAGAGCTGACTTGTGCTGGTGCCGATATAGATATGCATTCTTCTGTTGGAGCGTATGTAGATAATGCGGCATGGAGATTAGTCCAGGCGCTTGCTTCAATGAAAAATCAGCAAAATGAAATTTTAGTAGAGGGTTTCTTTGATGGCATTGAGGAGCCTTCCGAAGCGGTAAAACAATCTGTCCGTTCCTTGCCATTCAACGTGGAGGCTGTATCGAACCTTTATGGATTAAAAAGGCCGCTTATTACAGCAGCAAAAGGACAAGACCCAAGGGCCGCAATGGTCTTACATCCAACCATGACAATTTGTGGATTAATAAGTGGATATACTGGAGAAGGGGCGAAAACAGTTCTTCCTAAAGTGGCAAAGGCGAAAGTGGATTGTCGTTTGGTACCTGGTCAAGATCCAGATCATATACTTAGCTGTATTCAAAAGCATTTAGAAAACCACGGATTTTATGATATCGAGGTCACCCTTGTAAATGGGCAGAAGGCCTACCGGTCTGACTTTAGTCACCCATTTATCTCTCATGTCATGGAAACGGCCACAGAAGTGTACCAAAAGGAAGGGATTTTAGCCCCTAATTCTGCTGGCACCGGTCCGATGTTTGAATTCGGTAAACAGCTTCAGCTGCCAATCGTTAGTACAGGGGTGGGCTGGGTTGGATCAAAGGCACATGCCCCAAATGAATCTATCAAACTACAAGATTTTGAAAACGGAATCGTCCATATGGCTTATATGCTTCTAGGCTTCCCTGAGTCGTTAAACGCTTCCCAGGAGAAACTAGAAGGCATAAAATAATCCTGTTTTCAAAGAAAGCAATGTTCTCCATTGAGAGAACATTGCTTTTTTATTATATGGAAGAAAACCTAACACAGAATTTTCCAGTAAGATAGAAACCGTTTACTTTATGAAAAGAAAGGGAAAGAAAGCGCTTATTTTTTAATTTTAATATTCTAAATTGTCAGAATAATAGATTGACGCTTGGAAAATTCTTCATTATACTCAGTGACATAAAGGTTACATGTCATATTAAATAACATCAAATGTAATCTAGTAACATCATAAAAGGTAAACGGAGGGATTTTTATGATTAAGGATTGGCATTTTCAATTGGAAGAAATGTACGAGCAGATGGTAGTGTGGAGACGGCATATGCATGAAAATCCAGAACTGTCATTCCAGGAAGTGCACACACCTAAAATGATTGCAGAAATTTTATCTGACTTTGGAATTGAGGTAAGAACTAGTGTTGGCGGAAGAGGGGTAGTCGGGTTGATTAGAGGGGCGAAGCCGGGGAAAACCATTGCCCTTAGAGCAGACTTTGATGCCCTTCCGATTCAGGATGAAAAGAAAGTTCCTTATAAATCCAAAGTACCAGGTGTGATGCATGCCTGTGGTCATGATGGCCATACAGCCACATTACTCGCGGTGGCAAAGGTGTTAAGCGAGAATCGTGAACAGTTATCCGGAAATGTCGTGCTGCTTCACCAGCATGCGGAAGAATTAGCACCGGGCGGAGCGATCGCGATGATCGAGGATGGTTGCTTAGATGGAGTGGATGCGGTGTTTGGAACACATCTAGCATCGGGTGCACCGCTCGGCACTTATTTAGTCAAAAACGGTTATACCATGGCTGCAGCAGATGCCTTTAAAATCAAGATCCAGGGTAAGGGTGGACATGGATCCTCACCACATGAAACCATTGATGCCATCGCAATCGGCGCACAAATAATCAACCAGCTCCAATACATCGTGAGCAGACGGGTCAATCCACAACATTCCGCCGTTGTATCAGTCGGTTCCTTCCATGCAGGAAATGCATCGAATGTCATCGCAGATTCAGCCGTGTTAACCGGAACGATCCGATCGTTTGACATAGACGTAAGAGTTCAAATCGAAGAAGAGTTCAGAACGATGGTGAGTGGCGTATGTTCCGCATTCCATGCTGAATATGAAATTGAATATAACAACGGTTATCCGGCTCTGTATAATCATGAGCGTGAAACTGAAGTTTTTAAAGATATCGTGAAAAATACATTAGATGAAGGCATGCTTGTAGATATGAACCCAATCATGGGTGCTGAAGATTTTGCTTACTATTTGCAGGAAAAACCAGGGATGTTCTTTCATACAGGTGCACGAAATGAAGAAATAGGAGCCGCCTACCCACATCATCATCCAAAGTTTGATTTCGATGAAAAAGCGATGATATATGCTGGAAAAGCACTATTAAGCATTGTCCATCAATATACGGTAGAGAACGTGGAACAGATTCTCGAGGAACCTGCTTATTAAAACCAAGTTAGAAGAAGTTTAAGAATTTACCTGATTTTAAGAAGGGCAAGGGGTGAGGAAGATGTCCAACAAAATAATCGAAGTAGAAAATTTACAAACCGCATTTATGGCTGAAAAAGGAGAATTGATTTCGGTTGACGAGGTTACTTTCAATTTGGAGCCAGGAGAAACGATTGGAATTGTAGGTGAATCGGGCTGCGGGAAAAGTGTTACATCCTTGTCGATTATGAGATTGCTAGGGAAAAATGGTTACATAAAAAATGGTTCGGTTAAGATGAATGGCAAAGAATTAAACAAGCTAACAGAAGCCGAAATGAGACAGGTTCGCGGGAATCAGATCTCGATGATTTTCCAGGAACCCATGACTTCCCTGAACCCTGTTTTTACCATTGGTAACCAGATGATTGAAGGGATCAAGCTTCACTTAAAAATGAGTACCAAGGATGCTTCAGCATATGCAATTGATATGCTGAAGCAAGTAAAAATCCCACGTGCTGAAGAAGTGATGAATGAATACCCACACTCATTATCGGGGGGAATGAGACAAAGGGTCATGATTGCAATGGCCCTGTCTTGTAAACCTAAGCTGCTCATTGCCGATGAGCCGACGACAGCCCTTGATGTGACCATCCAAGCACAAATTTTAGAATTGATGAAAGAACTGAGAGAAGAATCCGATACCGCGATTATGTTAATCACTCATGATTTGGGCGTGATCGCTGAGATGGCAGATAAAGTCCTTGTCATGTATGCGGGGCAAGTGGTGGAAGAAGCGGATGTGTTTACGCTATTTGATGAACCGAAGCATCCCTATACAAAAGGATTAATTGAGTCGATTCCTCACCTTGAATATGAAGAGCATAAACGGCTTTATTCCATCCCAGGGATGGTACCAACCTTACAGCATATGCCTAAGGGGTGCAGGTTCCACACGAGGTGCCCATATGCTACTGAAAAATGTCTGCATGAAAAGCCTCCTCTTTCTTCTATTAATAAGGAAAAAGTTCATAAAGTCAGATGCTGGTTAGTGGAAGAAGAAGAGCATTTGACAAACGCGAAATCGATCGAGGAGGTTCAGGTATGAGTGTTACAACGGTTGAGACGAACATTGAAGATGTAAAAACAGTGCCTGATGTACCCTTGTTAGAGGTTCATAACCTTAAAAAATATTACCCTATTAAAAAAGGGATTATTCCCCGGACGGTCGGGCATGTAAAAGCGGTCGATGGTTTAAACTTCAGCCTCGATCCAGGAGAAACGCTTGCACTTGTAGGAGAATCCGGTTGCGGCAAATCTACCACGGGCCGGGCCATTGTAAAGCTGGACCCTCCTACGGAAGGGAAAGTCATTTTAGAGGGCATGGATTTATCCGATATCAGTGGATCCGAACTGAGAAAAACCCGTACCAAAATGCAAATGATCTTTCAAGATCCCTATTCATCCTTAAATCCAAGAAAGCGGATTGGAGATCTTCTTTCAGAACCACTGCTCGCCCATAAACTGGCAGATAAAGAGGAGGTGGACCGAAAAGTAAATGAAATGCTTGAAATCGTCGGATTGACAAAGATGCATCGCAGCCGTTATCCACATGAATTTTCCGGTGGTCAAAGGCAAAGGATTGGCATTGCCAGAGCGCTTATGTTAAATCCAAAGCTGATCATTTGTGATGAACCGGTATCCGCCTTAGACGTTTCCATCCAGGCACAAGTATTGAATCTACTAAAAGATTTACAAAAAGAGTTTCAGCTTACCTATCTTTTCATCGCACATGGTTTAGGTGCTGTCAAATATATTAGTGATCGGATTGCGGTCATGTATTTAGGGAAAATTGTTGAACTTGGTCAAACAGAAGATATTTTTAAGAAGCCGAAACATCCCTATACACAAGGTCTACTGAGTACCTATCCCATTCCAAATCCACATATGCGGAACAGGGAACGAGTCTTAGTGAAAGGGGATGTTCCTAGTCCGGCCAACCCTCCTAAAGGGTGCAGTTTTCATACAAGATGTCCGATTGCTCAAGACATTTGTCGTGTGGAAACCCCGGAATTAATCGGTCTTCAACATCAAACAGCTTGTCACTTTCCATTAATGTAAACGAGGAAGGAGGGATCCTATGGTTCAGTATATTATTCGAAGAATTCTGATCGCTATCCCTGTCTTGTTTGGTGTAACGATCTTTAACTTTTTAATTATTAATCTGGCACCTGGTAATCCAGTCGACATGTATGTAAGTCCAGATATAACGGCGGCAGATATTGAGATTAAGAAAGAAGCTCTTGGTTTAAATGATCCAATCTATATCCAATACTGGCATTGGTTGGGGAATTTGCTTAAAGGTGATTTTGGTTTCTCTTACTCCACCTATGAGCCCGTTACGAATATGATTTTCGAACGATTGGGTCCAACCCTTATCCTGATGGGCTCTGCCTTAATCATTGCGTATCTGATTGCCATTCCAATCGGAATTTTAAGTGCAACAAAACAATATTCATGGATCGATTACTTGACGACTACTTTTTCTTTTCTTGGCGTATCGATTCCACACTTCTTTATGGGTTTAGGTGCGATTTATGTCTTTGCGATTATGTCTCAGATCTTACCGACTGGCGGCATGAATACACTTGGGGGTACTGGGGGATTTTCGGATACGTTATCTCATTTGATTATGCCCGCTATCGTCCTTGGGACAGGAATCGCAGGAAGTATGGTCCGCTATGTTAGGTCCAGTATGATCGAAGTACTGGGACAGGATTATTTACGGACGGCAAGAGCGAAAGGCTTAGGCGAATTTATTGTTACTAATAAACATGCGCTGAGAAATGCACTCATCCCGATTATAACGATCATTGGTTTGGATATCCCTCTTTTAATTGGAGGAGCCGTGGTCACAGAACAAATATTTCAATGGCCTGGACTTGGACAATTAACCATCCAATCCATCGGTTCACGGGATTATTCGGTGTTAATGGCCATTAACCTGTTGGCTGCTTTCATGGTTCTTTTCTCAAATCTGCTTACCGACATCCTTTATTCCGTTGCGGATCCAAGGATTAAGTACAACTAATTTTCGGAAGGAGGAGGTTAAGGTGTCACTAGCAACTAAAATGGCAGGAATTCCGGTAGTCAATGATCCGAATCTCGACGTAAAACAAGAGCTGGGAAAAGAGGAAAGCTACTTAAGGGTCATCAGAAAAAAGTTTTTTAAACATAAACTAGCCGTTTTTGGACTAATTGTTTTCAGTTTAATCGTTTTAATGGCATTATTCGCTCCTCTTTTGGCACCTCAGAGTCCTTATGCTGTTAACGGGGAATTTGCTGATCAGCCTTCAGCTGAACATTTATTGGGGACAGACCAAGTGGGGCGGGATTTGTTAAGTAGATTGATTTATGCATCTAGGGTCTCCTTGGCTGTGGGTATCGGAGCGGTTGCTATTTACGTCGTAATTGGCACGATCCTCGGCGCTGTTGCTGGATACTTTGGAAAATGGGTGGATATGGTTATTATGCGTCTAACGGATGTGTTTATGTCCTTTCCTTATCTTATGGTCATCCTTGTCCTTGTCAGTATCATGGGACCAAGTCTCCTTAATATTATTCTTGTCATCGGATTATTGGGCTGGCCGTCGGTTGCCCGCATTGTTCGAGGCAGCGTCCTGATCATTAAAGAGATGGACTATGTGAAAGCGGGGGTTGCATTAGGATTACCTTCCTGGAAGATTCTCTTTCAACATATTTTGCCAAACTGTTTAGCACCTATTTTAGTCAATGCAACGTTTGGAATCGCCTCTTCGATTATATTAGAAGCCTCCTTAAGTTTCCTTGGAATGGGAGTACAGCCGCCAACGGCCAGTTGGGGAAATATGCTAAATGAAGCCCAGTCGCTAACTGTATTAGCCACGCAGCCTTGGTTATGGTTACCTCCTGGTTTAATGATTTTATTAGCTGTTCTATCCATTAATTTTATGGGCGACGGATTGCGCGATGCCATGGATCCAAAAAATTTAAAATAATTAATTAAAAAAAGAGATCAATTAGGGGGACATTATGGGTTATCTAAAGAGAACAGTAAGCTTATCCGCTATCGTCTTATCATTGGCTTTAACAGCATGCTCAGGTCAGAGTAAAACTTCTTCCACTGCTTCAACTGGTCAAACATCAGGCAGCAAAACCATGTATCTGGGAATGGTTAATCCGCCAATTAACTTCAGCACGATTAATTCCTCCGACATCGCTTCAGGTTTTATTGAAAAGTTTATGTTTGATTCCTTTTTAGAAATGACAGGTCCGCAAGAGTTTGTCCCAAAATTGGCGGATTCCTTTGAAACGACTGATAACCAAACCTTTACAATCAAGTTGAATAAGAATGCGAAGTGGTCTGATGGGAAGCCAGTTACAGCTGAGGATGCCGCTTTTACCTTTAACTTAATTGCAAATCCAAAGGTTGAAACCACTGTAGGCACCTATATCTCCGTCTTTGAAGGTCTTGATGGTACAGGCAAGTTAAAAGAAGGACAAACTCAAATTTCTTCGGTAAAGGTTATCGATCAACAAACAGTAGAATTTAAAACGAAAACACCTGTTGATCCGAATATGATTAAGGAACAACTGGGCTCAAAATTTATGATTCTGCCAAAACATGTTTTAGAGAAGATTGCGCCAGCTGATTTATCAAAGGATCCATTCTTCACCAAACCAACGGTCACCAATGGCGCCTATAAGTTTGTTCAATATAAAAAGGATCAATATGTCGAATTTGTAAGCAATCCAGACTATTATTTAGGAAAACCAAAGACGAATAGTATGTTTGTTAAAATTATGCCTGCTCCAAACCTCGTGGCCCAACTTCAGACAGGAGAGCTTCATATGAACGTGGCTGCAGGAATCGGAAAGATTCCGGCTCAAGACTATGAAACTGTTGAAAAGTTTAATAATGTAAAAACGAAAGAGGAGCCAACGATCGGTTTTCAAACGATGATGTTTAATACAACAAAAATAACAGATGCCAAAGTACGTCAAGCGCTTGCTTACGCCCTCGACCGTGAAAAATTCGTAGATAAGCTATTAAAAGGAAAAGGGGAAATAGTAGATGGGCCGTATACTTCGGTCAGCCCTTACCTTGATAAGGATTTAGAAAAATTCACCTACAATCCGGAGAAAGCAAAACAATTATTGAAGGAAGCTGGCTGGGACTTTAACCAGACCCTTCAATTAGTAGTCCCAATCGGTAATAAAGTCCGTGAGCAGTCCGCGGATATTATTACCCAGAACCTAAAGGACGTGGGAGTAAAGGTTAAAGTCACAACGTACGATTTCCCGACCATTATGCAAAAAGGAAAAGCCGGAGAATTTGATTTGTTATTAATGGGCTTTACCTTTACTTTGGATCCAGAAATATCAACTCTTTATAGTAAGGCTGGTTCCTATAACTTTATGAGATATAATAATCCAAAGTCAGATGAGCTACTGTTAAAAGGACAATCAGAAGCTGATCCAGAAAAGAGAAAAGAAATTTATAATCAGCTGCAAGCAATTTGGGAGAAAGATGTTCCGATCATTTCACTTTATTCAGATTATGATTTCGCAGCCATTTCTAAACAAGTACAATTTGGAGAGCCTAAGATATTCGGATTCCATAATAAAATTCAGGATTGGTCCTTTGTTGGAGCAGAATAAGTAATCGAGATATCTTTAAAAAAATTGTTAATTCTTAATTATTTAGGGTGTCCTTTAAAATAGGGGCACCCCTTTTAAGCAATAAGAGTGATCATGAAGGCATCATCTTAAAACTAGATGATGCCTTAACATATGAATACATATAGATTTTTTAAGAAAGATAAACTATATATTTTTTATTTGACGTGACAGGTAGTGGCCAAGTTGTATTACTTGAAGCCAATCATGTCTTTTTGTATAAAATAAAAATAGAAAAAACTAGAAAAGGTGAGACCATGAGTCAATTATCCGAGTTGTTATCCAATCAACACAATCAAAATGTCGAGGAATTAAAAGAGTTGCTCCGGATTCCAAGCATCAGTTCCTTATCTGAGCATAAAGAGGACATTCAAAAAGCGGCTTCATGGATTGCCAATAAATTAGAAAGAATTGGAATGGAACATGATGAAATCGTCCAGACAAAAGGTCATCCGATAATCTATGGGGACTGGCTTCATCAGGAAAACGCTCCAACAGTCTTAGTATACGGCCATTATGACGTACAACCCGTTGACCCTGTTCATTTATGGGAAACGCCTCCGTTTGAACCAACGGATCCGTGATGAAAAGATCTTTGCCAGAGGGGCAACAGATGACAAAGGGCAGACGTTCCTACATATCAAAGCAGTGGAAACACTATTGAAATTAGAAGGTAAATTATTGGTAAACGTAAAATTCTGCATAGAAGGAGAAGAAGAAATCGGAAGTCCTAATCTTCCGTCATTTTTATCCGAAAATAAAGAAAAATTATCCTGTGATGTGGTCGTTATTTCCGATTCTGATATGTGGGACAGAGGCGTCCCTGCCATCACCTATTCATTAAGAGGTCTTTGTTCACTAGAATTTTCTATAAAAACCGCTAATTCCGATTTGCACTCGGGCATGTTTGGCGGGGGAGTCCAAAACGCCAACCATTTATTGGTACAGCTGCTTTCGACCCTTCATTATGCAGACGGAAAAGTAAATGTTGACCATTTTTATGGTGATGTCGTCGAACTCACAGAATTTGAAAAGGAACAAATTAAAGCATTGGGTTTCAATGAAGAAAAGCTAAAACAATCGTTATGGTTAACGGATTTAACGGGAGGGGAAAACAATTTTCCTTACCCTGAGAGAATCAGTTCCCGGCCAACATTAGAAATAAACGGATTATGGGGCGGATTTCAGGGGGAAGGAACAAAAACGGTCATCCCGTACGAGGCTCATGCCAAAATCACCTGCCGACTAGTCCACAATCAAAACCCTGTAAAAATTCAGGAATTGATCAAAAAGCATCTTGAGGAACATGCACCAAAGGGATGTACGGTGAAAGTGTCTCTTGGCGATACGGGAAATCCATTCTTAACGCCGATCGACAGTACGATGATTCAAAAAGCGGCCGAAGCGTATGAAACTGTTTATGGGAAAACACCTGTTTACAAAAGAGAAGCAGGTTCTATTCCTATTGTATTGGATTTCAACCAATCACTACATGCTCCTGTTGTCTTAATGAGATTCGGTTTGCCAGATGAGAATCTTCATGCTCCAAACGAACACTTTAACTTAGAAAACTTTGATAAAGGTATCTTAACCATTTGTTCCTTTTTAGAACTTCTTAAAAAGTATATTGGTACCTGTCACAACCTTCGGCTACAATATTCAGGTGGTGACAGGCACTTTTATTTGATTCAGGTGTTTGAATTTAATGTAGTATCGTATAAACGAGGAGTGATAGTATGAACGAAACCATTCAATTATTAAGAAATCATCGCTCAGTTAGGGACTTCGACGCAAAAAAAGAGGTAAGCGAAACACAGATCGAAGTGATTATTGAGGTAGCTTTGGCTGGTCCCAATTGGATTAATGGTCAGCAAGTGAGCGTGATTGAAGTCAGGGAGCCTGAAAGGAAAGCAGCATTGGCAAAAGCGGCAGGCAACCAAAGGTGGATTGAGGAAGCTCCAGTTTTTCTAGTGTTTTGCATGGATTTTTATCGCGCGAAGCTGGTAGCTGAAAAAAATGGTACTGAGTTTAAAATCGTCGAGGACTTAGAAGCAATTATTATCGGTTCAACGGATGTAGGGATCGCTCTAGGAAGCGCGGTTATAGCGGCTGAATCGATGGGACTCGGGATCGTTCCGATCGGAGGATTACGGAGAAATCCCCAAACCTTTGTTGATCTATTGAATCTTCCGGAATATGTTTTTCCAATCTCAGGTCTGGTCGTCGGATATCCAAAATCCGTCCCCGCTCAAAAACCAAGGCTGCCAATTATGGCAACCCTTCAGAAAGAACAGTATGATACGAAAATTCAAAAGGAAATCATTGACCAATATGATCAAACGATATCATCCTATATGTCTGAACGTACCAGCGGAAAAGATACGAGCGACTGGTCAAGTAAGGTCGCTCAATTTTATGATACCGGTTTTGAACAATACGCAAAAAATTCCAGTACTACGGTAAAAAATCAGAGGTTCCGATATAAGTGAATAAGTAGAACTCATATATCTTGACTCAAAAAAAGAGCAACGGACAACCCAAGCTATTCCTTTATTTTTTCATACTATGATATAAAGTGGAGAATAAAGGAAGTGTGGCATTTGAAAGGTGCTAATGGAAGTAATACTGAACCATTAAATTATGATCTAAATTTTAGAATGCAATTTACTTTTATGGCGGACGATCGAACCTTAGCTTGCATTTTGAGACAAATTGCTGCAAACGCTGTTAATCTTGTGAGTTTAGTCATAACCAAAAGCCGTAATAACAAGAATTTTATCAGACTAGTGGCGGGTACCGCAGAGTCCGAGACCATTAGTGATTTAAAGGTAGTAAGAAAAACACTACAATCGCATCATATTACATTTAAAGAGGAAGAAATCATCACCATTTCAAATATTCCTGCTGGAATTCCAGGTGTATTTAGCAGATTTTACAACAGCTTGTGGTGTAAAGTAGAGGTTAAGGCCATGTATTTAGGAGAAAACGACATCATCTTTATTAACGTCTCAAATGTGAAAAAAGCAGTAGAAATCCTGTCCCAACAAAATTTAATCCCATGTCAAAACGATTGTTAGCCTGAATCTATTATTAAAAGATACAGGCTTTTTTTTATGACCAACCCTCATAATCCTTAAACAAACGGGTTTTTCGTGTTGAAACAGAAATTGAGAAATTACTAAGACAATAAGTTTTTTTGCTAGTACGCATTAAATACTAACTATGTGCTAATAGGGCTTCCAAATTTGGATGCCCTATTTTTTATAAATATTTTACATCAAAAGGAATATCTTCAGATCTTTTTCAGTTTTTAAAAAATTAATAGTTTCATTAAGGTGATTCATGTTTTCTTGTTTGGCCCAGCTTAATCGTTCGGTAGAATCAAGAGCGGCCGATGATGTCTGATAATCGGGAATCGGGCAGTGTTGAGCAGGACGTGATGTCATTTTGTACTTATATCGTGAGTCGTACTATGACAAGGACACGGACAATCATTCCCTTGAAATCATTGTCTCGAAAAACGGAAATGGTCAGTTGGAAGCATCGCTGTAAATTACAACGAACATACAGGAAGGATTTAAGACCGAAAGGAAACCCCTTATTAAACTATAAACAACCCTAAAGAATGAAGACCACGGGGTAAAAAAATCTATTACCGAGGTGTTATTACATGTTTGTCAAAGATCTTTACCTGGATTGTTTTCGTTTTGAAGAATCATCATTGGCTCATTACATCTACCATTTACTAGAAGAGAAGAAAATTTCATTAGATGACGATGTATCCAAATTAGACTTAGTACAAGCAGACCATCAGAATGTAAGGGAATTGGTTCAAAACAATGTATTAGGTATTCATAAAGTTGGCATCTACTCACTGAAGATGAACCAGATGGATTTTCTCTTTATTTTTGCGGCAAGCAAGCATGAAGCGATGCAATTCTATACCAAAACATTTCATCAAAACCCATTGAACTGTCACGCATATTCGCTAGATTACCAGCTCGCTAGAGGCAATCATGTGATTTCGTTTCGGGACATGAGGAAGGAATTCATGAGTTTTCCAGCTATAGCGGGTATTTTAAAAGAGAGGAGAAAAAATAGTTTAGAGACGCCCAGGACTAAATTATCTAGGGAAGGTGAATACAGAACTTGACCCCGACCACCGATATCTTTAGAAAAAATCGAGTCCGTTTTAGAAAAGTAAAATGCCTGCAATTGTTGTTAAAACAACATTATTAGGCATTTTTTTTAGGATTTGTACAAGATTTTTACGAAAATATTGAATAGAAAGCATCCAAGACCACTGAATGGCTAAAAAATCCTCGTATGAGCAAATACCTCAGGCCGTAAACATAATTTGGAGGCAATCTACCTCAACGAAAAGTCTGTGAAGAAAAAATTTACATCAGAAACCAAAATATATATATCTGATTCAACGTGTCAGTTCATTTTTCATTACTAATATTTGAGTAGGAATGTTTCCGTTTCAGAAATATGTATTATTCTTGAATTTTGAACATTTAATTAGCAATAAAGTATATTTTTATAAAATCCAAAATCTTACGTTAAAAAAACCAATTATCTTAATAAAATTTATATTTTATTAAAAAAACACCCGGGTAAAAGAATCTAAAATTTTTTAAAGTTATTAATTGTACACATTTTAGTTCAGAGCGTATTTGATGAGAGTGTTCTGAATAAAATGATCGACAATGGGAATAAGACAAAGATTCAAGAAAATCCCCTCAATGATAATTTCTACAAAAAGGAATTTCAAACTTTATGGGGATATATTAACCACCAATATGCTTACACAGTTGAATTTGACAGTGCTGAAATGATTCAAAAGGCTATTAAAAATATTAACGAGAAAATGTTTGTTACGCGACTCCAATATGCGGTTACCACCGGTGAGCAAACTAAAGATTTGAATGAGAATGCTGTTGCTCTTGGCGATAGCTTTAATCAGGATAAGACAAGGACAGAAAGCTTGAGACACTCAGAAACAAGCCAAATTAGATATGATTTGGTTGGTAAAATTGCAGATGGTACTACCCTTACTCGTCGGACAATTGTGGCAATTTTAGCTGGTATACAAAAACCAGTATTTGCGATGTTTAAACACAATCCGGAGGAGTTTATTACCAAAGCTATACGTCTGATTAAAGAACAAAAGGCCACAACGATTGTGGAGCATATTACCTATGACCAAATTGAAAAGCAGTATGACAGCAGTATTTTTACTACTGAACAAGGTTTGAGTGATTTTACAAAAGCGTTCCAGGCAAAAAAACACATTCAGGATTATGTTTTTACCGATGGCTCTGCAGAAAAGAGTGTAGAGCGTCGATTTGCAGAGGATATGGATATTGCTCAAGAGGTTTGTGTGTATGCGAAACTACCAAAGGGCTTTTCTATTCCAACTCCTGTCGGTAACTATTCGCCTGACTGGGCAATTGCTTTTATTGAAGGTACTGTAAAACATATTTATTTTATAGCTGAGACAAAGGGTACAATGGAAAGCATGAATCTTCGGCCAATTGAACAAGCAAAAATAGCTTGTGCAAAGAGACTTTTCAACCAGATATCAACAAACAAGGTTAAATACCATGATGTAGACAGTTACCAAAGTCTTCTAGATATTATGGGTAAAGAAAATTAAACACGATAATGCGGGTGATACAGGGGGAAAGAGGGAAATGTTAGTTAAGTAGGTATCGGAAAAGGGTAGTTAAAAAAGGATTTAGGGACCAACAGAAGTTGGTCTCTTTTTGTTAGATAATCACGATTATCTTTAAGGGTGCGCTTTGACATCGTAGGTTATTAACAATGCCACAGCGCTAGATCACATAATATCCTTTTAAAGGAATGGCGAGTGCTTCTCCTCTTTTTAGTTTGATAGAAAAATGGTCTAATTTTGTATTGGAGGGAAGTAAAAGAATGAAACTTCAGATGGAGCCGATTTTTCATATGAAGAGGATGGAATCTATTTCCTTGTTGATCATAAAAGCAACAGAATTAAGATTTACGCCCGTTTGGGAAACAAAACAGTGATTGAGTACGCCAACACGCCATACGAAGCTGCAGAAAAAGCCAAGAAAAGATTAACTATGCAATAATATGTAATTTACCGAGTCAGGAAAAGAATTTAATTTTTTTATATGGTTAGAACTGCTGATAGGTAACGAAAAGGATAATAACTCAGGCAGGTTTCCTTAAATTTTATTGTCTTTAATAGCCTGTGTCGATCCAGTATAGTAGAGTAAAGAGTGTAGTACATAATAGTAATGGAGGCGGTTTCTAAATGGCAAACATGAAATTCGAAATAAAAGAAAATTTAGGGATAGTTTCTGAAGGAGCAAAAGGGTGGAAAAAGGAACTCAATCTTATCAGTTGGAATGACCGTGAACCAAAATTTGATATAAGAGATTGGGATCCGTCTCATGAAAAGATGGGAAAAGGAATTACCCTTTCTAATGAAGAATTATTGCAATTAAAGAAAATATTGAATCAAATGGAATTATAGGCTGTCAAAGGGATTATCAGACTAGGAGTAATTCGTAAAAATATTCTTTAATAAAAAAAAGTAACTCCCCTTGCCCCGCTAATGTAAGGTAAGAGTTACTTTTTTTATAGTTAATTGTAATTACCAAAAAAGTAACCCCGTTTTCCACACGGCCTAAATACCAGACTTTAAAATCACCAGAATGTACTACTAGCGGCACAAATCACCTCTTATGAATCATCCCAGGATAGGCACAGTTTTACATATTATGTATTTTTATATATTTTTGTGTTTTAATAAAAATAAATATAAGTTAAAAATGGAGGAAGTTAGCATGGATATAAGCACTGTTAATACAAATGAGGAAGAAGTGAGAGATGACGAGGCTGATTATTTTCATCAGTTAGAGGACAATTTAGACGACTCATCAAATGATGAAGCAGAGAGTAAGATAGTCTGGCAAGCAAAAGACTTTAGTATTAGAGAATTTCAATCAATGAAAGAAGATGGTGATTTAGAAATTCAACCTTTTTATTAAAGAAAATATGTAATGGATGATAAATTAGCTAGTCGTCTAATTGAATCTATTTTGATGGATGTTCCTATACCTGTAATTTATTTGGCAGAAGAAAAGGATGGAACATTTAGTGTGATTGATGGACAACAAAGATTAACATCTTTTATTTCTTTTTTAGAAGGTTCTTTCCCAGACGGTCAAGAGTTTAGACTAAAGGGATTACAAATATTAAAAGAACAAAATAGAAAAAAATTCTCAGAACTTGAAAGACAATATCAAACAAAGGTTAAAACAACTACAATACATACGATAATAATAAAGAAAGAATCACAGGAGGACATAAAATTTGAGATATTTGAAAGGCTTAATACTGGCTCAATTAAACTTAATGAGGATGAAATAAGAAATACTATTTACAGAGGTGATTATATTAATTTATTGGCAAGACTTGAAAATAACGACACATTCCATTCAATAGTTAAGAAAGACAATTTTAAAAAAAGAATGATTTACAGAGGTATGTTATTAAGATTTTTTGCATTATCAGAAAAAACCTATATTAATTATAAACCAAGTGTTAAACAATTTTGTAATAAAGAATTACGTGATAATCAATTTATGAATAATGAAAAACGGAAAGAGTACGAGGATAGATTTAAAAAGTGTATTGAATTAGTTAGTATAGTTTTTGGAGATAACGCTTTTAGGAGATTTATCCCTGGAAATAAAAGTAATAAAAACGGAGAATGGGCAACAAGAATTAATATGGCATTGTTTGATATTCAAATGTGTGGTTTTGTTAATTTTGAAAAATCTCAGGTAGTTCCTAAAGCGGATGAAATAAGAGAAGCTATGATTAGGTTAATGTCCTATAATGATGAGTTTATTAATTCGATTGAAATAAAAACAAGTGATAAGGATCAAATGACCAAGAGGTTTGAAATATGGTACAGCACACTCAGAGAAATAATAGGAAATACTAGGAGGGATAGTAGGGTCTTTCCGTTTTCCTTAAAAAAGGAACTTTTTGATAATGATCCTACTTGTAAAATTTGCAAACAACAAATTTTGTTAATAGAGGATGCTGAGGTTGACCATATAGTACCTTATTCTGAAGGTGGAGAAACAATAAAAGAAAACGCACAAATTACTCATAGATATTGTAATAGGGTAAAAGGAAATGATACTCAGGGTTTGAATTTATTTAACTTATCATAATTCCACACGAGGTTGACCTAATAAAGAATTAACTTAGAAAAAAGGAGGTAAATCGCCTTTTTTTCTAAGTATTACATTTATCTTATTCAAATAACATGCCTCGTTAGTAGAAAAAGCAAGAATGAACATGTTCGCATAAAAATAAACAACTAAACGCTGTTTTAGTTTATAAAATACATATAGTTTCATAAACATACTTGTGTTAACTACCCTCAAGTTCTCTATAGTAATACTCAAAACCATTTTGTTTTTGAGTATTAATAGAAAATTGGGGACAATTTATTTATTGTTGTCCCCAATTTATAATGATTATTTATTTTGTAATTCAATTAGCTGAACATTATTGCTATTTTTTAATTCTTTCGTACTTGTCCATTAAAACGAAAAAGTTAAATAATTCTTCTATGCTAATACCAATTTGATTAGATGCAGTTTCTAAAGCGTCATTGAACCCTTGCAAATAGCATAAATAATTTTGATTTATTATGTCTTGTTCTTTAGCTTTTTCTACTGCTATTTTTTTAGAATTTAAATAATAGTTGCAGGATAAAATTTTTGCCATGCCTGTAAAGAATCTCATTAAATCTTCTTTTTCTTTTGCATAAGCCTTTAAATATTCTATTTCGTCTTTTGTCATTTCAGCCATTTTTTATGCTCCTCTTTTGGTCACATCTTGGTCACAGACTAGATGTTTTTATTTAGTTCAAGATAAAATTAAATGTTATTTCATTTGTTAAAAAGCGAGTAATATCAAAATTTTACCCTATTAGATAAGACCAAACGTAACCAAAAAAGATAACTTCCCTCTAACTTCAAAACTGCTTGAGACCTACATGCCAGGTATGGTGGGTTCGATTCCTCGCAGTCCTGCCAACGATCTTACCTTAATTAGGGTTTGACGATGATTGACAAGCTGATTGTTGCCGGTGATTAATCCGTTAAATAACACAGTTTCAATCCAGTATCGTTGCAAAACTGTTAAAGGCTGGCGGGTAAATTGTTTTGATAGTTGCCGGAAACTGTTTGTCCTCTTACGCTTTTAATTTTGCGGAAGGGGATTTTTATCTATATATCATAGAGAAAAAGATACTGTGGATAATTTCAAAAAATTTGATATTGAATAAATTTTTAATCAATTTAACAAGTAACACATAGTCAACTTAAATGAGAATTGAACACAGTGTACGTAATTTTGAAAAATAAAACTTATTTTGAGTTTTTTGTAAATAGTTTCCGATTAATTTCCCAATCTTTTCAATGATTCGATATAATAAAATTATATTTCGAAATTGGGGGTAGCATTAAATGCCAATTTACAACAAATTAGTCCGAGACCGTATACCAGAATTAATCGAAAGTACCGGAAAACAGTTTTCCACAAGAACATTAGACATTCAAGAATACATAAAAGAACTTAAAAATAAGAGCAAAGAAGAACTTGACGAATACTTAAATGCTGAAAATGATAAAGATTCGATTGAGGAGCTCGCTGATTTATTGGAAATCATCCATGCCTTAGCAGAGTGTCATGGTATAACTTTTGAAGAGTTAGAAGTTGTCCGTCAAAAAAAGGCTGAAAAGCGCGGTGGTTTTAAGGAAAAAATTTTCTTAATTAAGGTTGAAGATGAGTAAGGTTCAACTGATCACCAAAAACCTTGGCAATCATCTAATAGAAAAGCTAGAAGGTGCTAACACCATATGTATTTTAGCATCCTTTGTTATGAAGTCTGGGGTAGATTACTTAAGGGAGGCATTAAAAAAGGCTGCGGATAACGGTACTGACATTAAGATCTGTACCGGAGATTATTTATACATTACTCAACCAAAGGCATTGGAAGAACTTTCATCAATTGATGAAAGTATTAAGATTAGAATTTGGAAAAGTAATGGTGTTTCTTTTCATCCAAAAGCGTATCTATTTCAATCCAATGAACATGATGTTTTGTTTATTGGTTCATCTAACTTATCAAATTCGGCTTTACATAATGGTGTGGAATGGAACCTTTTGGTTAGTGATGAGCAGCAAGTTTTTGATGATGCGCAATCGGAGTTTCTTAAAGTTTACTACTCCGATCAAACCGTGCCATTAAATAAAGAAACCTTAGAAGAATATCGAAAAAGCTATGAGGAATACCAACAGAAACATCCGAATTTAGTTCAAAAATGGACGGAGCTTGAAGAATTAGATTTAATGCTGCCAGTAGAGAAAGAGATAGCTGTACAGCCAGAGGTTATTTTGGATTCCCCGGTTACTTATGGTGAAATGCAGCCTAGATTTGCTCAAATAGAGGCACTTGAAGAGTTAAACAAAACTCTTGATGAAGAGTATAATAAGGCACTTGTAGTGATGGCCACGGGGTTAGGGAAAACCTATTTAGCTGGATTCTTTGCACAAAATTTTAATAAGATTCTTTTTATTGCCCACCGTGAAGAAATTCTATATCAGGCTAGAGATTCTTTTAAGAAAATTATGCCCGAAAGTAAATTTGGTATCTATAATGGGAAGTCGAAAGAAAGCGATGCCGATGCCATCTTTGCCTCCATCTTTACATTAAGTCTGAAAAGGCATTTGGAGATCTTTCAGCCAGATGAGTTTGATTTAATTATCATTGATGAATTCCATCATGCTGCAGCTGACTCCTATCAACGGGTTCTTGATTATTTTCAACCACGCTTCCTGTTGGGAATTACGGCTACCCCGGATCGAAATGATAATAAAGATGTTTATGCGATATGTGATGGGAACGTCGCTTTTCGTTTAGATTTCTTAGATGCGATTAATCGGAAATGGTTAGCGCCTTTCCAATATTTTGGTGTTTATGATGATACGGATTATAGTCAAATAACGTGGCTGGGTAACCGCTATGATGAAGAAGAATTACTCCAAGCCCAGTTGCGAGAGGAGTTAGCTCTTAAAGTACTTCGGGCCTGGGAAAATAAAAAACAGACGAGAACTTTAGGCTTTTGTTCCTCTATTAGACAAGCTGACTTTTTATCCCATTACTTTAATCATCATGGTTATCGAACCGTTAGCCTTCATTCGCAGCAAATTGGTGTGAGCAGAACTAAAGCTATTTCACAACTTACAAAAGGTGAAATTGATATTATTTTTACTGTGGACCTGTTTAATGAAGGGGTTGATATCCCTGCAGTCGATACTCTTTTATTCGTCAGACCCACTGAATCCTTAACTGTTTTTACCCAACAAATAGGACGCGGACTCCGTTTACATCCTGGTAAAGAAACGTGTGTCATTATTGACTTAATCGGTAATTATCGAAATGCGGATATAAAGTTAAGTCTATTTGATACACAACCAAGCGAAGGAAAAACTAGAATCATTGAACCTACATTGCCAATTTACTGTGAATTAAATTTAGATGTAAATGTAATTAACCTACTTCAAGAAATGTCCCGGAAACGGCAGCCGCGCAAAGAGAAGTTGTTCAATGATTATATGGATTTAAAAAGAGAGCTAGGAAGAAGGCCATCATATTTGGAATTACATTTAAAGGGTGCATCTGATTCTCCTCAATACAGACAGGAATTTAAAACGTATTTTGGATTTTTGAAATGGGCGGAAGAATTAACTTCTGAGGAAGTGGATGTATTTAATCGATATGAGAATTGGTTTGTTGAAGTTGAGAAAACAGGAATGAGTAAAAGCTATAAAATGGTTGTCTTACTTGCCATGCTAGTGCGCGGGCCTTCCAATTGGTTTGATCCGATTACTCCAAACGAGGCTGCACCATTTTTTCATAACTATCTGATGGAGAAAGAGCATCGGAAAAGAATTGATTTTTCCGATAAGTCTTCCGTAAAACTTTGGGATTATAATGAACAAAAAGTAAGTAAATTGATTGCTACGATGCCAATGACAATGTGGAATAAGGGGCTAACATCCTTTGAAAATAACGTTTTTCGGTTAAATTTTGATGTAGCTAAGGTAGATGAGGAAATTTTATTTAACTGGACAAAAGAAATTTGTGAATACCGGCTGCATTATCATTTTGAACGGAAAGCTAAAAATCCTCAAAACTGAAGTGACCCCTTTAAGTTGGAGTAATAGTCCAACCTAAGGGGTCACTTCACATTTGATAGGGCTTTGTGCTTTATTTTACTACTACATTTGCAAATGTTACGACGCTAATATCATCTAAGCTTTCTAAATCAGGTTCACAGAATACTCTAATGTTCACAAGAACGTTAAAGTTTATGCTTGTTAGCTATTATTGATTTAACACAGAGAATATATTCGACAACAGAGTTTAAGTGTTGGTAAAATTATACTAATAAACAAACTAGGAGAGCACAAAGTGAAAAATCACAATATCGTAATCAACCTAATCGAAAGTGGATATGAGTGTGAGTACATAGATTTTAAAGCAAAGCATTATCCTGCTAAAGGCGCTACTGATTTACTTAAAGATATAATGGCCATGGCTAATTCACAACATCAAGGTAGTAAATTTATAATAATGGGCGTTAAGGATGACCTTATAGAAGGAAGAAGTATTGAAGGGATTAATAAAAATGACCAAGTTGATCCATCTACATACCAAGAGTTTATCCTTAATAATATTGAACCTGATATCGATATGAATATTTACTATCTTAATTATCAGGATAAAATTATTGGGGTTATAGAAATACAAAATACTATGGACAGACCATATATGATTAAAAAGTAAAACGGCCCACTGAATGAAGGCTTTTGTTTAGTTAGAAAAGGATCTCAACAATCTGTAGCAAGAAGAAGTGATTTCGATCGATTTTATTTAGAGAGTAATAGATTAGAAATAAAAATATTAGATAAATGTTTATACGCAACTAATGATCGTGAAAGTGTAGCATCCTTACATGTTTCATTTAGAAACTTGTCAAACAATCCAATTACCCTCCTTAAGGGAGGTTTGTTAGTTAAAAGGGAAGGGGATTGTATTTCACAGCACATTTTGTATGGGTTTAATAAGGTTATTGGTGCTGATTTCACACTAGAAGTACCTCCAAAACGAGAACTAAATGGTTATCTATGTTTGGGCTTTAGTTCAACTGATTGCTTAAGGTTGGGTTTAGATGAATATGGGATAACGGATGAAAAATTCATGTTCGAGTTGATTGCATTTGATACGACAGACAATAAATATATTTCCGTGTGTGAAGAAGCAACTATCATTGCGAAAGGTGACTTTTTATAGAAAGTAAAACAAAAGTTTGGTTACTCTAAAAAGAATGTATTTAAAAAATATCAAAAATAATTTTTTTGCATTATAAAGCTTAAAGCAATATGGTAAAAATAAAAAATGGACAGATAGAAATGGTCAAGAATATATGTCTGTTTTTGTTTCTGACGAGTTCGTTTACCCAAGTCACCTGTGTGAATTGTTTTGATGAGGAAGAGTTGTGTATGTTAAATTAAAAGAAGAAATGGCTCTTAAAATTCTCTGTCCCTGGTAGAAAAAAACAGAATCGAACATTGGCGTACTGTTCTTCTATTCGACTAGGCCAACTTCCTTTTGAGGTACTTTAATGAACAATGCAATCAAACCGTTAGTCTTCAATCACGAGAACAGGTTAATTTCAGTAGAAGTCATGCAAGACCTCAGCCCGATAGAGATGAAATCGATTTAGCTGGAATTTTCTGATAAATCTTATGGTCCTAGGGGGATTTTTGTTATCATAGTAAATTAAGGTTGCAGAACTAGTTATTGTATTATTGTATGTAAGAGGGGCTGTTTTATGGGACTAATTGGTAAAACTATTCAAATTTATATGCCAGATGGCTCTCCAACAAGTATTAAAATTACAGAAATAACAACTAGAATTGTTCAATTAATTCTAATTCCCAGAAATAAATTAAATGAGATTGGCCAAAGGGAAGAAGTAAAGAATGTAGGTGTGTATTTTTTATTTGGAAAGTCTGATACAGACGGAAAGACTAGCGTTTACATCGGCGAAGCTGAGAATTGTTACGAGCGTTTAAAACAACATAACAGAGACACTAATAAAGATTTTTGGAATGTGGCGATAGTAGCCATCTCAAAAACAGGAAGTTTTACAAAGGCTCATGTAAAATATTTAGAATCTTTTTGTTATCAGGAAGCATTAGCCATTGGGCGCTACAAATTAGAAAATGGGAATAGTCCTACCCAATCCTCTTTACCTGAACCAATGATAGCAGATTTAATGGACAACTTTGAAACAATTAAAACTCTATTATCTGCCCTAGGTTTCCCTATTTTTGAGAAATTGGTTAGTGAGGAATCGAAGGAAATTTTTTATTGCAAAGGTAAAGATGCAATAGCTCAAGGTGAATATACAAATGAAGGATTTGTTGTACTAAAAGATTCCCTTTGTAATCTTGTGGAGTCCCCGACCGCAGGAAGCTGGATCGAAAACATGAGAAATGACTTAGTTGAAAAAGGTGTCTTAGTCCGACAAGAAAATGTTTTAAAATTTACGGAAAATTATATATTTAATTCCCCAAGTGCAGCTGCAGGTGCGGTTCTTGCTAGAAGAGCAAACGGGTGGACGGAATGGAAGGATATTAACGGGATTACACTTGATAAGTTAAAAAGGCAGGGGTAAATAACGATACTACATTACAGAACTTGGTAAAGCTAAAACTAGTACCATTGACACCAGTAAGATCCTGGATTTTTATGGGATAATTATTGTTAATGTTTTACTCGATACCACTTCCACTAATGAAGAATACAAGATAATAAATTGAAAGTTTAATGGTAGTAATAATAGCTAATTTTATTTAACTATCAGAGACAAAAATCTATAGGGACTGGAACCTTGTTGTATCAAGGGGCTCAGGCTCTTTTTTTGTTAGTAAGAAGTTCCTGTTTTGTTGTATCCTAGAGATATACATAATTTTATGGAGGTACCTTTATGCAAATGGTGCAAGGTCCAGGCTGGACAACCTCTGATATTAAGACTATTAATGGGGAGGATCATCTGGGAATTCGTTTTGTAGGGATTTCTATTGCAGATACTCTACAGGCTGGAATTACAAGTATCACATCACGGGCGAGGTATTGGTCTTTTTATTCTTGGGTAATTCATGATTTTATTCAAAATGGCCCAGAGCAAAAATCAATGAAAGAATTTAAACAATACTTAAAAAAACAGGAATGGTATTACATCTTAGCCAATATTGGCTGGTCGGTAAAAAATAATATGACTACAAGCGGACTCATTGGAAGTACGAAGGGGAGCGCAGAGTGGAACAGTGAGCAGACAGTATTTCTACCTGTTTTCGATTATGTAAAAGATTCGTTTGGGGGCTACGGTACATATCGGAATGTTTTAAAAATAGTTGGACTGACGCGAGAAGGTAACATTGAAAAAGGGGTACAAATTGATCGCCTTACTTCGTTAGGAAAAGAACTAGCGGAGGCTTATGAGAAATCGATAGACGGAACTGTCTATTATCAAAAATATCGTCATTCCAATAACCCTGTCCCTCGGGAAGTTTTAATTGATTATGGCCAGTTTGGAGGATTATCAAGCTTGCATACTAACGCATTGGACTTACCGTTATTAACGGATATTTTTATGCCGAAAAATCCAAGTGGAGAAAGGGGAAAACTTCGAAGGAACTCTCTCCTTTACTACATGAGCATAATTCAACAAAAGGCAGCGAAACCATTTTCTTTTCAAGTATGGCAAAACCTTATGTATGATGGATATTTTACTGGCACAATAAAAGTTTCTAAGGAGCTGCAGGTTGTTGCCATTGGCTGGGAAATTTATCAAGCCCGACAGTTAATTACCTATAGTCTGGATGCTATATGGTCATTTTTACTAGATAAAATGTCCAGAAGAATTTACACGACTCCTGAATTAATATCCCATGTTTTAGAGGAATTAAGCGCTTTGGATTTTAATTTAAACCAAAGTATAAAAAGCATAGTTGAATCGCTCGATCTCCAACAGAAAGATCGCAACAACTATATAAATTTAATGGGTTCTGATGAAAAGAATCTTATTTCACATGTTTGGAGTCCGATTCTAGTGATGTTGGAGGTATATTGCCGCTTTAAGGATCGGCAGGATTTTACCGACCTTCATAAAAACCTCCTGACAATGGGGGGAAGAGACAGTATCTCCTTTAAAACATGGTTTGTATTTGTTGAAGATTATTATGATCAAACGATTGAAGAATTTTTATCGTATATCATGAATTATTTTATTCTCGATCAGCACCAGAAGGTCGCCCTTAATAAAGTGATTACTACTAAAAACGAAACCTACCATTTTGTTGAGAATGATGGAAAACTGTATTTTATCAATGACGATCATCCTGCTTTTAATGCGTTTCGAGTTAATCAAGGGCTATCCATTTTAGAGGATTTACAATTAATTAAAGGAATAAAGGGATCATTTATGATCACTTCTTTAGGCCAGGTGAAGCTAAGTGGAAAAAATTAATCTTTTAGACGAAATAAATGATTCAAGCTATAAAGTAGCATTACTTACCTCCTTTTCGACTGATCTTGTCTTCTTTGAGAAGATGATCTTACGTTTTCTAACTAATCAAAATTGTACCTATATAGGAATGTTTATTGATGGAAAGAGCCTGCAGGAGGCGGTTATTAAACCCAATATTAAGGAACTCGGTAAGCATTATATTGTAAAAGGAATACAAACAGATCTGGCTTTTCATCCAAAGATTTATCTTTTGCTTGGGGAAAAGAAGGCAAAGGTTATGATTGGGAGCGGAAATCTGACGCCGGCCGGCTTTTTAACCAATCACGAGGTCTTCAATGTTTTTTCGTATGATGAAGAAAAGGAAGATACACACCATATCGGAGCAATTCAGGAAGCGTTTCGACTCTTTCAAGCTTTTCATGGGGAAAAGGAAAATAGGCTTTGGAATACTATTTTTAACATTGTTCGGGACTTTTCCTATCTTTTTCATCCCATTGCTGACAATCGAATGAAACAAATCATCTCGAACTATTCTCAGCCACTGGAAGAACAACTAAAAGGAATTTTACCCGAGAATATACAATTGATCGAATGCTTTGTCCCATATTTTGACCGTACATTGACTGTATTGGAAAAATGGAGAAGAGACTTCGCAAAAAGTGACATTAACGTTTATTTGCAAAATGGGACAACAAATTTTCCGAGTGAACGTTTACTGGGCAGTAGTTTCTCACTTTATGAAGCCATTTTTATACAAGATGCAAGTAGGCGGTATCATGGAAAAGTGGTTCGCTTTGTTGGGGAAGTTGAAGAAGTCATTGTTTACGGAAGTGCCAATTGTAGTCATCAAGCTTTTCTACAATCCTTTCTTCAAGGAGGAAATTGTGAAGCGGTTGTGGTTGAAAAAGGGCCAAAAGGGACGTTTGATTCGTTTTTTAAAGATAGTATCGATGTTAAACATCTCATTCCAGAAACATTTGAGGTAATCGACCAAGATGAGACTGGTTCAAAGCAGATTTCCCCGATTCGTTTTGTCGAAGGGTTAATTGAACAGGGAAAGATAACCGTTAGGGTTCAATCCTCGATTTATATTGATGACCTTCTTATTAGGGGAGAAAAAGGAATTATTAAGGAATTTGACTCCACCTTATGGATTTTTGAATTTAACGATGTTGTTTACAATAACTCTACCATCATGCAGATGGAATGTTTATCAAATGGTGAGACTTACACCTTCTTTGGATGGTTTCATCATGTGGAGACCTTACGGCACAATTTTGAAAATTTGAAGAAACTCCCCTATGAAGGCCTTAAAGAGGATCCGTATCTTGAGGATTATCACAATATGGTAAATTTGCTGGAAGATTTACATCATCGCCTGATCCTAACTGAGGAAGATATGGAGGAAAAGAGATATGGAAGGAACCAAGCCTCTTCCATTCACCAACAGGTGGAAGTCACGGCGGGTAATGATGAAAATATAAGTGGAAACCTCGAGGATTATTACATTGGTGAGAGTTTAGAGGAACTAAAGTATGGCTCCGCTGTTGGTATAGATGTGTTAGGGAATCTCATCAATACATTGCTCAGGCCATTTTATCATGATGCGACTGCTTCACTTGAAATCACAAGTGGCTCAGGAAGCAGTCATCAGAAAGAAGCACCTACCAAGCAGGAGCTAACGGTTGATTTAAAAGAGCAGCTGATCTGGAGAATGTATCGATTTACGAAAAAGCTCCATCAAGGCATGTTATCCCCTTCCTATTTAGCGAAAATTGATAGTGATGCTTTTATTAAAAATATGACCATTTACAGTGGATTTTTGTTTAAGCTTTACGAAAGATTAGGAAGTGAACTATACACAAAGGACCAAATGGTCGATGAATTTTATCAAATTCTCAAAGCGATTGAAAACTACAGCGATCACCAACTTTTAGATCCAAATAGAGATGATATGCAATTTTTACTAGTACAATCTTTAGCAACTATTTTTATGAAGGATTACCTCCTTAGGGAGGAAGATAATTTTCATTTCGTTCGGGGAGTGAAAATAAAATTAGGCTTACATTTAAAACATGTTCACCAACAAATACAACCGATTCGGAATTCCTATGCTGTCTATACAGACTTAATTTTAAATCATCTAAAGAAGTTAAATTTCAATGTTACAGGTGAAGAGATTGAGAAAACACTAGAGGAACGCTTTCCATTTATTACATATGATCAATTAATTAAAAAGCTTACACAGTTCAATGGCATTGATAAAGACCATTTGCCAACAATCCACGAACCAAGAGTATATTCTGATTTAGATTTAAAGCCCTTTAGTTATGATTTCAATATTTTACAGCTACATTTACTTTATTCGATGGTGACCGTGGATGAATGGGAGAAACAAACTTCCTTTTATATTATCTGGAAAAATAACAATCCTAAATCAAACCTAAGGCGCCTGGTATTGTATTTCAACCAGAAGAAGGGAATTCTGAGGAAAAAGTATGTTTATCGAAATGGCCTTGATCCTAGAAAAGAGGAAAAACGGCATGTCTCAAAATCGCAATTACTAGCTGGGGCTATCAAGGGGGAAGTAAGTATTTTGGCTGAAGGTTTTAAGGAAATGGTAAAGAAATAAAATGGTGTCATCCAAGGGAAATATGAAAAGTTCTAAATTTATATCAAAAATGTAATGTGTCCCGAAAAGGGAAAGGAATCTTAAACGAGGAGAAGGTCCTCAAAAGTCATAGGATTGAAATAAGGGATACTGTTAACAGTATCCTTATTTTAGTAGAAAGTATATTTTTAGTTAAAATTTACCAGTTCAATGATGTCTGATATAAACTTCCTTTTGTGTTGGAAAATGTTTCAATTTAGGAGCTAAACGCAAATTAAGGGATTTTAAATCAAATTTGTATCATTTTAATCATTGATTTTTAGAGTATTATTCTATTATGGTACGGTTAATACATGCATGAGCACATTGCGTTTAAAACCCTTACCTGTTATTTTGAGGTATGAAAGATTTTCTATCAGGAATATTCAGACTATTCAAAATTAACTATTGAATTAACACTACGATGTTGTTATTATTATTTAGAAGAGTGAACGTTCACTCTCTAATTATGAAAGAAAAAAGTTAGTTTCTGAATCCTTAGGTCGATTGAATCATATTTGATGAAGGGGTGCAATTGGAAAGGAATTCTATCTAGTTTTATTTAATTTCCTTGTCAATGATCCGTAGCTTAGCCTGCTGGTTCGTGATGCCAAAAAATTGAATAAAGGGGGAACTCTTGTGGAGAGAACAATTTCTATGGACGATCTGCCGTTAAGCAAAACCCATATTAGGACAGCCATCTTTACGACTGGCGGAAAATTTTGCGATGGTTATATTTTAGGTGTTATCGGAATAGCTCTTACATTGTTAGGTCCGCAAATGGAGTTAAGCTCTTTATGGTATGGGTTAATTGGAAGTTCTGCATTGATTGGTTTATTCTTGGGAAGTTTCTTCTTTGGATGGCTGACTGATAAAATTGGAAGGAAACCTATCTATCTAGTAACGATTGCTTTGTTTGTGGTGCTTTCTATTCCACAATTTTTCGTTACATCCCCAGAGCAATTGTTCATTCTTCGGTTATTGATGGGCATTATGATTAGCGCTGAATATGCGACAGGTGCGACGCTGCTGTCAGAGCTGCTTCCGAAAAAACAGCGGGGCACGGTTCTAGCGTGTTTGAATGCTATGTGGACTGTGGGCTTTGTGTTTTCTGTCATTATCAGTTATGCCATGCTATCGTTTGGAGGAGAAGAGGTTTGGCGTTGGATGCTGGCAAGTAGTGCTGTACCAGCTTTCCTTTTATTTGTCATGAGATTAGGAGCTCCAGAATCTCCTAGATGGCTCGTGAGCAAAGGGAGAATTGACGAAGCAACAGCAGTTGTGGACAAATTTTTTGGCAAACATGTCCGGATTGATGACCTCCGTCTTGAGGAAAACAAGAAGACAAATGTCAAAGAGTTATTTAATAGAAACTATCGAACACGAACGGCATTTGCTGGTTTATTTTGGGGCCTGCATGTCTTGCCTTATTTCGGAATGATGACTTTTACACCCATTGTTTTCACGAGCCTTAATATGGAGGACGGGTTTTTCAGTACCCTAATATCCAATCTCTTTCAATTGGCCGGGGCAGTGGTAGGGGTAGTGATTATGGATAAAATCTCACGCAGAAGCTTTGCCATTTACTCTTTCTTTATCCTCGCTATTTCAATTGCATTGCTTGCCATTATTCCAAATCCATCCTCATTTATCGTTGTGGGATGTTTTGCCATTTACGTATTCGCTGCTTCTGGATCTGGCAATTTGCAAACCGTCTATCCAAGTGAGATTTTTCCTACTCACATTCGTTCAACGGGAGTAGGATTTGCCACCATGATCAGTCGGATCGGGGCAGCTGTAGGAACTTTTCTTTTACCGATCAGTTTAGATGTCCTTGGTATTAATATAACAATGGGAATTTTAGCTGGAATTTTATTGCTTGCTGCATTCATTTCAATTAAGTGGGCTCCAGAAACTAGGAATATTTCACTTGTGGAGGCTTCAAACGTGGCAACACCACTGTATAACGTTAACTTGAGGGAGGAAAAGGCTAGATGAAAAAAAGAGTCGCAGTCATTGGGGTAGGATCAATTGGCAGTATGACACTCTGGCAATTAGCAAAGAAAGGTATAGAGGCGGTGGGATTTGAACAATTCGGAATCGCCCATGATCGTTCAGCTGCCGGAGGCGAGTCTCGTATGTTCCGGACAGCGTATATGGAGGGGGCTGAATATGTTCCATTGCTGAAAGAATCACGGGTTTTATGGGGTGATTTAGAGGCTGAAACTGGATACAATTTATTGACTCTAAACGGCGGACTTATGATCGGGCCGAAAGATTCCTACAAAATGAAAAACGTCATCAAAAGTACCCATGATTTTGATATCAGTCATGAGGTGTTAGATGCAGCTAGTGCAAACGTGCGATTTCCCCAACACAAACTTAACCCAGATGACATTATGGTACTTGATAAAGAAGCTGGTTTTATGAGACCCGAATTGGCTGTCTTTGCAGCAGCAGAAAGAGCAGAAGCACTTGGAGCCGTCATTCACCGCCATGTTGCTGTAGAGCAGATTGAAGAGTTCGAAGGCAAGGTTAGGGTTGTTGCTAATGGAGTGCCATATGATTTTGATCAAGTCATTGTTACAGCTGGACCTTGGACAACTAAACTATTTCCTGAATTAAAAGAGAATTTAACTCCTCGAAAGATTGTCATGACGTGGTATCCAACAGATAAAATGAATCATTATGTGCCGAATGCTTTCCCTGTATTTGGAAGATGGGCAGAAGAGATTAGTTTTTTTGGGATTCCGACATTAGAGGGAACCATGGTCAAGATAGGGAGCATTGATACTTTTGGAGATGTAGAAGATCCAGACAACTTACACCGTGATGTTGCTCTTTCTGAGTTGAACAACATTAATCAGGCAGTCCGTAACTATATGCCAGACTTAAGACCAGATCCAGTCAGAATCAGTGTGCACATGGACGGCTATACAACGGATGAGCACGCTGTAGTCGGATTGGTTCCTGGGTTTAAGCGGACGTTTATTATGGGAGGATACTCTGGCCATGGATTTAAGTTAGCGCCTGTTATGGGTAAAATCGGATTAGATCTCATCGAAACAGGCAAGACAAATTTTAATATTTCACACTTACGTCCAGAGAGATTTTTAAAAGTAAAAATGTAAGCTTAATAACTTTTCGAAGGGAGGAATCCCACTGAAGGATGCGAGAGTAGCGGTAATTGGGGTTGGCACAATGGGCAGTATGGCCATGTGGCAACTGGCACGAAAAGGAATTACATCTGTCATTGGATTTGAACAGTTTTATCTTGGACATGATCGCTCTGCAGCAGGAGGAGAATCAAGAGCATTTAGGACGGCCTATTTGGAAGGAAGCAAGTATGTTCCGCTCCTCATGGATTCCCGCCAACAATGGCGCGAATTGGAACAAGACACCAATACGGATCTCCTTAACTTGAATGGAGGTCTAATGATTGGCAACGAACAGCATGAGTCGATAAAAACTATTTTGGAGTGTGTTCGTACCTATGACTTAGATCACGAAATCATTGGGCCGGCACAAGCGAAAGTGTATTATCCTTATCATCCTTTAAACGAAGGAGAGGTGATGATTCTAGATAAGCAGGCCGGATTTATACGGCCAGAACGCTCTGTCCTAACGGCAGCAAGAAGGGCTGAGGAATTAGGGACCACTATACTAAGGAAAGCGACCGTCCAAAATATAATTCCTCATTCAAACGGTGTAACCGTTATGGTCGATGATAGGGCATATGAGTTTGAAAAAGTGATTGTGACAGCTGGACCTTGGTTAGATAAATTGCTGCCTGCCCTAAAAGACAATTTTGAAGTTAACCGCCTTTTATTGACTTGGTTTACATCAGAAAAGATAAATCAATTCCTGCCAGAGCGATTTCCTATCTTTGTCCCTTTTTCGGAGGAAATTAATTTATTTGGAGTGCCTTCATTGGATGGCAGCATGGTGAAGATTGCACCTGTTAGTGATCGAGGTGATGGGCGTGTCATAAATCCCGATTCCTTGGACCGGAATGTGCCGCTTCAAGATATCGAAAAACTGATTCAAGGTGTTAAAAGCTGCCTGCCAGATCTAATTCCTGAACCGGTAAGAGTGGCCGCCTATATGGATGGCTATACACCAGATCATGCTCCCCTAGTTGGATTTCTGCCAGGAAATAAAAATGTAATCGTAATGGGTGGATTTTCAGGGCATGGGTTTAAATTTGCCCCTCTCATGGGCAGGATTGCGTCTGAACTAGTCCTAACTGGTGAAACTCATTATGATATCAATTTTATGGACCCAGCAAGATTTTTAAAAGTAAAGTCCAGCTTGTAATAGGCTGGATGTTTGAAAAGAGCTTGTCGATCCTAAGTGATCGACAAGCTCTTTAGTCTTACTGGTAAAAAATGAATCTATGACCCATAAAAACATTGCCTTCTATTAGGAGTTTTTCAAGAAAAGTTGGACTGAGTTCAAAATAAAGTCGATTTTCTCTTGATTAGTTAGAGTTTCATTTTTTTCTTTTCTTAGAAAAGAACGGAATCTCTTTTCGTGGTAATCTGAAACTAATGAATAAAGGAAAAGGATAAATTGATTATCCAATAAAAAAGACAGCACTTTTTCATCAACTGTAGGATGAATTTCTCCTCTATCTTTTGCTTCTGAAACCATGTTAAGGATGTAAGCGCCTGACTCCATAAAAGCATCATGTAACTCTTGAGAGAACTTTTCCATATTGTTCGAGCCGAGATTCGCATAAACTTTTATGTAGTTAGGGTATTTGGAATGGAGGTTTTCAATCTCCTCTAAATACTCCCGAACGGAAGTAAGAAGTGAGTGATGAATATGTGTATACTTCTGGTATAAATGCTCCACTAAAATATTTTGGCATTGATTCAATACTGCTAAAAATACTTCCTCTTTATTGGAAAAGTATTTATATAAAGCGCCATTGGAAATATTGGCTTTTTGACATATATCTTTAATACTGGCTCCATAATATCCTTTTTCGGCGAAGCATTCGGCCGCGGAGTCTAAAATATGAAGTTGTTTTTCGCTGGGTAATTTTTTGAAAGTATTCAATGTTCTCACCAACTCCTCATCAAAGCATTAAACCGTGAGGCTCCAAATATACGGGTATTTTAGTACACTCAAAAAGGTCAAATTTAAAAAAGGCCACCTTTTTCATCATAAATCGTAAAAATATCGTAACTATCACAAAACCTCTAAATACTATTTCCGACCAAGGAGATGAAAATAATGGCATATATTTTAATTGAATCATATCCAAGGAAAAAACGGAAGTCGATAGGTGAAAATTGTTAGAAGTTCCAGAGCCGGGCATCGTGAAGGCAACTAATTTCTTCGAAGAGAGAAAAAGCACAAAGTTTGACCATCCTGGATTTTTATTGTTCCTATTTTTGAATCCAGTTAATATCTTTATGGCACTATAATATTATAAATAAGAAATAAACTTATATTTTATTGGAGGACTATAATTGGATATTGAAAATACGCAAAAAGTCACATTTAAGTTGGAGAATGGCAAAGGGAAGCTTGAAGTAAAAGGGGAAATTATCGGGGAAAGCCGAATCCCATTTTTTGATGATTTAAAGTTTAAAGGGATAATTGCTTTACTTAATTCCATCGATAAACAAAACTTTAATGAATCAGAGAATCCTCAACTATTTGATCATTTTATCAGGGAAATAGAAGAGACAATCGATGAGATGAAAAACTATGACCAATTTCAGGGGAAACTTAACTGATCCAAGTATTTTCAAAATCATCTTAAAATAGTTGGTTTTGTTAAAAGAGGAGATATAACCAGGGAAGGAACAATAAATGAATTTGTTTGCGATTGGTTTTGCTGGTTTAATCTTAACCATACTGTCATTTAAATCAAAAAAATAACCCAATTGATCTGTTAATTGACCAATTACCTGGCATTAAAGTTGGTGCTATCGCCATCATACCTGAACGAAACGTATTTGCGGGAAATCGAATCAATACGGCAGAGTGTTTCGAAGAGCTTTCAAAAATAGAAGCGATTTCTTCTGTTTTCTTGGTAGATAATGATCAGATGCGCAAAATGAAGCCGCAATCAAGCAAACACGAGATTTACCTCTCTGCTAATCATCAAACGATGGAGGCCATTTGTCATCTCCTAAAAATAAAACACCGCGATGTCAGAAGTTCGTAAAATAATGAGCGGGAAACCATTCATAATTAAAATTTTAATGTACAAAATATTCAAAAAATATTGACAACGGAGGGAAATCACGGTAAATTATGTATTAATAGTAAATATAGTGTAAGGTTATAAAGTTATAATATTATAAATTAGGTGTGATTTTATGAAAATAGATAAACATAATCATGTTCCTCTCTATCGTCAAGTGGAACTGGTATTAGAGGAAAAAATTAAATCCAAGCAGTGGGATATAGGTTATCAGCTGCCAACTGAACAGGAATTAGCTGATCTGTTTGATGTGAGTACCATTACGGTCAAACGGGCGGTCATTGAATTGGTAAACAAAGGGTATCTTTACCGGCAAAGAGGGAAAGGTACTTTTGTAGCGGGTTCCACTAATGAACAAGATATTAATGTGTTCTTCTCCAAAACAACAGAAGAAGAGGAACATCCGCATGAATTACTCGGTTTTTCGATTGAAAATGCGGAAAACGAGGTGGCAGAAAAACTAGAATTGCAGCCTGAAGCAAAAATCATTAAGATCAAGCGTTTAAAAATTGAGAATGATGTTCCAGTTGCACTTGAGTACTCGTATCTGCCCTATGATCAATGTCCTGGCCTGACTCCAAATGATATAAATAATGAACTTATCTACAATATTCTGAGAAATAAGTTTCATATTTTGTTAGGAAGAGCCAGGCTATTAATTAAGCCGTATATTGCTTTAGGTGAAATGGCAGAATGGCTTCAGGTTGAACCAGGTACACCTGTGTTTGAATGGGAGAGGTTTACGTATACCAAGCAGGGAAAGGTAATTGAATACTCAAAATTTTATGTACGCCATGATCAAGTTACCTATTATACTGAGATTCATTTTTAGATAAGAATAAATGTATAATATTATAACTTAATAGATTATAATATTATATTTTTTTGAAAGCGATTATCTGAAAATTTAAAAAATTACATCAATGATTACTAAAATAATTTAAAAGGAAAGGGAGGAAAGTCGAGTAGCTAAAGTATTGCCACATATGAGAGATATCTATATTTGAGGAGGAGTAATGATGAAAAAAAGAAAAGTGTCGTTAGCTCTATTAATTATTCTTGTTCTGGGTATTATTTCTGCGTGCAGCAGCCAAACGGGCAATTCGTCTGAAAAATCAGCAGGTGAAGGCGGAAAAACATTAGTATTTGCTGCCTATGGTGGAAGCTATGAAAAAAAGATGAAAGAGACACTTATTCCAAAGTTTGAAAAGGAATACGGTGTGAAAGTGAAGTATATTACCGGAAGTTCTGTTGATACACTGTCAAAACTTCAGGCACAAAAGGATAAGCCGCAAATCGATGTCGCTTTCATGGATGATGGACCGCAGGCTCAGGCAAAAGCTTTTGGTTTACTAGCACCATTAGATGAGAGTATTGTGACAAACCTGAAAGATGTCTATGATATTGCCAAAGATAAGGACAAGATCGGAGTTGGTTTTGGGATTATTACGACGGGATTAGCTTATAACAAAGATACCTTTAAACAAAATGGCTGGGAGCCGGTTAAATCCTGGAATGACTTAGCAGATCCTAAGTTTAAAGATAAATTAGTTCTGCCATCCATCGCCAATACGTACGGAGTGCATATGCTTCTCATGTCAGCTATAGCAAACGGCGGAAGCGCGCAGGATATTGAACCTGGATTTGAAAAAATGAAGGAAATTGCTAAAAACGCAGTGACATTTGATAAAACCGCTGATGTTTCTAACTACTTCTTACAAGGTCAAACAGTTGCAAGTGCGTGGGGAAGCAGCCGCGTGTACACCCTGCAAGATACAGGATTCCCAATTGAGTATGTGATACCAGAGGAGGGTGCCCCTGCACTTATGGCAACGGTTAGTGTGGTAAAAGGCGCTCCAAATGAAGAGCTGGCCCAAAAGTTTGTTAATTTTATTTTAAGTGAAGATACCCAAGTGGAATTTGCAAACGCTTTATTTGACGGTCCTGTCAATAAAAACGTGAAACTAGATGGGGATATTACCAAGAAGATCGTTTACAGTGAAGATGAAATTGCAAAGCTTGTTAAAGTAGATTGGGAGTATGTCAATACAAAGAGAGCTGAATGGACAGAGAGAGCAAATAAAGAAATTGAAGTGACCCACTAATGAAGGGGTGAAATGATGAGCTATTTATGCCTTGAAAACGTAGTAAAAACCTTTAATAAAACAGAAGTTGTAAAAAAGATGAACCTTGAAATCAAGCAGGGTGAGCTTGTTTCTTTCCTTGGGCCATCAGGCTGCGGAAAAACAACTACCTTAAATATGATTGCTGGGTTTCTAGATGTAGACGGCGGAAGAATCGTGGTGGATGGGAAGCCTGTTCACCTGCTTCCTCCTAATAAAAGAGAAATGGGCATGGTTTTTCAAAACTATGCTCTCTTTCCCCACATGACCGTATTTGATAATGTTGCCTATGGTTTAAAGCTTCGCAAGGTTAGTAAAAGCGAGATTCATACCCGTGTTACAGAAGCGCTTGAGATGGTCCGGCTGGCAGGCTATGAAAAACGCTATCCAAAGGAGCTGTCCGGTGGTCAGCAGCAGCGTGTTTCACTAGCAAGAGCACTCGTGATCAAGCCGAAAGTTTTGCTTCTTGATGAACCATTAAGCAATTTGGATGCCAAACTCCGTCAAGAAATGCGTGAAGAAATCGTGGAAATTCAAAAAAAGGTTGGGATTACCACCATTTTTGTAACTCATGATCAGGAAGAGGCACTTGCGATTTCAGACAGAATAGCGGTTATGTATGAAGGCAGAATTGAACAGGTCGATACTCCAGTGGCCATTTACAACTACCCTCAGACTGATTTCGTCTCTAGGTTTATTGGCGAAGTAAACCAGATTCAAGGTCAGGTGCTCGAGGCACTAAGTGATAATCAATGTTTAGTGTCTTTTGACGGCTATGAGCAGGTTCTTTCGGTTCACCAGCCGAAGGATTCTGTGATTGACTTTTATATTAGGCCTGAAAAAATACAAATTTCGATAGAAAATAGTGATGGTCTTCAGGTTAGCGTGGAAAGGAAAATGTTTTTGGGTGCGAAAACCCGGTACATTTTAGTAAACAAGGAGAAACAATTCATTGCTGATATTTCCAATGTTTCGTTAAATCCTGATCTGGTTCAAGAGGGGAAACATGTATGTATTAAATGGAATCCAGAGGATTTATTAGCTACCAAAAAGTGAGGTGACTCTATCCAATGCAGGCTGAAACAGCGTATCAGGAACAGGAACTGCTATTCAGGGAGAAAAAAAAGCACTTAACGAAAAAAAAGCTTGATTATTTGCTTTTATTACTTCCGACCCTCGGTATTTTTATTTTCTTCTTTTTGCTTCCGTTGTTCTTCCTTTTTATCACAAGCTTTAAGACTTTTGACGCAGCAAGCGGGATTGGCAATGATTGGACGCTACAGAATTATATTAAATTTATTACAGATAAATTCTATCTTGGGGTTATATGGCGGACGGTCAAAATAGCGCTGATTACTACACTGGCTGCGATTGTTATTTCGTTCCCAGTAGCCTATCAAATTACAAAAGCAAAGGGAAGGATTAAGAATTATTTAACCCTTTTAGTTCTGTCACCCCTGTTAATCAGCATGGTAATCCGTTGTTATGGCTGGGTCATTTTGTTGTCCAATAATGGAGTAATCAATCATACGTTAATGAATTTTGGGTTGATTGATAAACCATTAACCTTGCTCTATACGGAGTTTAGCGTAGTCATAGGAATGGTGCACGTGTTATTTCCTTATATGGTGTTAAGTATTATGGGTTCGCTTGATAGAATCGACCCTTCTGTGATCCGAGCTTCACAAAATTTAGGTGCCAGCTCGATTCGAACCTTCTTTTCCGTCATCTTGCCTTTAACGCTGCCTGGAATATTTGCTGGTTCCGTTATGGTTTTTAGTTTAGGCGTGAGTTCCTTTGTTACTCCTGCGATTCTAGGGGGGCCTCAGGTAAAAGTGATGTCATTCCTTACATATGAACAGGTTGGTATCATGCTGAATTGGCCTTATGGGTCGGCAATTGGGTTCCTATTAATCTTTATTGCCACTATTACCATCATTATTTATAGCAAATTGCTAACTAGTTCCAAAAAAGGGGTGGCCATTCAATGAGGAAGGCATTACCAAAATTCGGCTTAAATTTCTTTTGTCTGATCGTTTACATCTTTTTGGCTGCCCCGATTGTCGTTGTTTTATTGTCTTCCCTGACAACCACTGAGTTTATCGTGTTTCCTCCCAAAGGGATCACGTTCAGGTGGTATGTCGAATTAATCAATCATCCTGAATTTATGCAGTCCTTTATGCTCAGTATTAGCGTTGCATTTGGGACATCAATCCTTTCAACGATTATCGGAACGATGGCTTCTATTGCTGTTGTCAGATATCAATTTAGAGGGAAAACAGCCATCATGCAATTAGTTGGTTCACCTCTCTTGATCCCCTCCGTTGTATTTGGGGTGGCTCTTTTGCAGTTTTATTCCTGGATTGGTTTGGCCGCGAGCCCGGCAGCTTTAATTATTGGTCATATAATCTTAACCATCCCCTTTGTCATGCGCCTGGTTGTTGCCAGTTTAGTAGGCTTCGACCGCACGATCGAGCAAGCGGCTATGAATCTAGGGGCGGGAAGCCTCAGGGTATTTTTTCAAATTACACTTCCTATCATTAAATCGGGTGTAATAGCAGGAGCTATTTTTGCCTTCATTACCTCTTTCGACGACTTAACCGTTGCCCTATTTATTGTCAGTACCGATGTGGTTACGCTGCCAGTGCGGATTTATACCTATATGCAGTATCAGTATGATCCTATCATTACCTCTGTTTCTAGTATCATGATTCTTTTAACAGTCGTATTAATGATTGTCATCGAAAGAGTATTAGGCGTAGGAAAAGTATTTGAATCGAAAAATTAATAAGTAGGTGTTTTTATGCACATTAAACATCATCCCGTATTGGGGGAACAGCTTCAAAAACAAGTAACAATCTACTTTAATGATGAACCGTATAAAGCTTATGAACACCAATCCGTCGCTGCAGCATTGTTAGCCAATGAAATAAAAAAATTAGGGCAGAGTAGGAATTTAATTCAGCCAAGAGGCTTGTTTTGCTCGCGGGGCAGATGCTGCAGCTGCTATATGACGGTAAATGGGGAGGATCATGTACGAACGTGCATGACGAAGGTCGAAGAAGGCATGAAGATTTATCCGAATGATGGAGATCCAGACGTAAGGAGTGAATGCCGTGGAGACTGATGTTCTAATTATTGGTGCTGGTCCCTCAGGTCTAACAGCTGCTTTGGAAACAGCATCTAGAGGCTTAGATGTAACCATAGTAGAAGAATCTCTTTCAATGGGCGGACAATTAATTCAACAGACCCAAGTCCTTCATTCGCTGCCTTCTTCCTATCAACCTATGCGCGGGTTTGAGTTGGCCGATCTTTTAACGAAACAATTAGAAGATTACTCTATTCGTTGTTTGCTAGGTCATCGAGTGATTGGTTTTTACAAGGATGGAAGTGTTGGTATTTCCGATGAGGTCAATGTATTCCCTCTAAAAGCGAAAAAAATAATCGTGGCTACGGGTGCGGCTGAAAATGCCCTTGCTTTTCCGAAATGGACGCTTCCGGGAGTCATGACCATAGGTGCAGCCCAAACCTTAATGAATCGGGATTTTGTGATACCAGGTAAACATGCCGTTATCGTAGGATCCAGTGACTTTGCGATGGATGTTGCGCTCCAGCTTTCTGAGCTAGGTGTACAGATTAAGGGGATAATTGAAAAAACTCCAAGCTTAACGGCACGGGATGCAGAAAAAGAGGAAGAGGTTCGAAAAAATGGTATGCCAGTTTATGTCAATTCCTCCATTAAGGAAGCCAGGGGAATTGGTAAGGTAGAGGAAATTGATATCGAGAACGGAGAACAGATTCTTACCGTAAGTATTGATGTCGTATGTATAGATGGCGGCCGATCGCCTATTCTCGATGTTTTTTACCAGCTTGGCTGTTCATTCAGTTATCAAAAAGAACTAGGAGGCTGGATCCCGCAATACAACAAATCTTTACAAACAGACCGGGAAGATGTTTTTTTAGCGGGGAACGCTGCCGGGGTCAGTTCTCAGGGAGTTTTACTAACAACAGGTATGATAGCCGGGGTTAATGTTTCTGAATCCCTGGGAGCTATCAGTAAGCAAGAGGCCGATATCGAGACCATGTCTCTATGGAGAGAACTCGAAATTCTTGAGACGAAGCTTCATCCAGATGCATGGAAAGCAAGAATGCAGCATGTTGAAAACTTTGAACATCCCGTCCTTAAGGACCAATTTATCTCTTAGTTCGAAAAGATTAAGAGACTAGAAGGTGAATAAATTGGATAAAACCACGATTATTTGTCGATGTGAAGAAATCAGTTACGAAGAAATCGAGGAAGTCATTTCGAATGGCGCCAAGAGATTTGATGATATTAAAAGAATGACACGCTGCGGCATGGGACCATGCCAGTCAAAAATATGCAATAGCCTGGTGGCCACTATAATTCAGGAGAAAACAGGCATACCTATTCATGAGATTCCACTGCCGCGTATGAGGATGCCGATAAGTCCAATTAAGCTTGAAACCCTAGCAACGAATAGTACCTCATTTTCCTCGGTGAAATCTGTTTTAGATGAGGTGGAGCTAGAGGATGGGAAGGTGAGATAAATGGAAACTAGTTATGAAACGATCATTATCGGGGGAGGGGTCGTCGGAAGCAGCATCGCTTATCACCTTTCGGAACGAAAAAAGGAAGGAATTCTGGTACTGGATCAAAAATTCCCTCTGTCGGGAACTTCAGGTTCCACACAAGCGTGGGTATGGGTTCATAATAAAACACCTTCTTGGTATGCAGAGTTTAATATGTACAGTGCCGAACTTTATCCTTATTTGTCAAAAAAAATTGGGGATGTAGAATATAAACGGACTGGCGGACTTTCCCCATTTTTTAATGAAGCCGATCGCGAAAAAGCGTTACGGCTTGCGGAGGCCTACAAAAAAATTGGCATCAAAATTAAGGTTTTATCCCGTGAGGAGGCCTTAGAAAAGGAACCATCGCTCAATCCGGAGGTTGCAGGCGCAACGTATAGTTCCATTGATGGCAACGTAAATCCTTTTCGGTTAGTCGATATGTATATGAGGGCGGCCCAGAAAAATGGAGTTCACTACTCTACTTATAATAAAGTAATGGAAATTCAAAAGCTTCCTAGGAAATTCATTGTTGTCTCACAAAAGGGAACATTCGTTTGTAAGAATCTTATTCTTGCTGGCGGCACCTGGTCAAGAGAATTAGGAAAATTAGTAGATATCAACATTCCGGTCAACCAGTTAAGAGGGCAGATTCTTGTTACCGAACCCCTAAAACCATTTTTACATTATACCATCAGCGGGTTAAGACAGGCCTTTAATGGCGAGGTATTAATCGGTTATTCAATGGAAGAAGAAGGATTTAACAGAGCAACCACATTGGATGTCATTCAAGAAACGGCTAATATGGCTGTTCACTATGTTCCGCAATTAAAAAAAGCAAAGGTTGTTCGCGCTTTTTCAGGAATTCGAGCCATGCCGGAAGATGGTTTTCCCATTCTGGGGAATATCCCGGGTATTGAAAACCTTTATGTGGCAGCTACGCATAGCGGCGTAACTCTATCGCCGCTAATAGGGACTCTTATGACTGAGTTAATTCTGGATGGGGAAACTTCAATCCCAATTGATCGCTATTCCATCAGCAGGTTTGATTTGGCCCTTAGATAAATTAGTGTCATAATTTATATAGTAAAAATTTATCAAACCCTTACAGGAGAGATTTGTATGCCACATTTAATCATTAGAGGAGTTTCAGTGGATCAGGTAAAAACGGTTAGTACTTCATTAGTACAAGATTTGGCGGATTTATGTGCATGTGGAACGGACAATTTCACCTTAGAAATTGTCCATTCTTCCTATGTATTTGATGGGAATGAAGTGCCGGGTTACCCATTAATTGAAGTAAAATGGTTCAATCGCGGTCAGGAAATTCAAGATCAATTTGCCAGCATTGTAACCAAACATATTCAAGCACTAGACTTTCCAGAAGTAGAAGTCGCTTTCAGCACATTTCAGGAGTCCGCTTATTACCTGAACGGAAAGAGTTTTGCCTCATCGTGACATTTGTATTGGCAAAAGAGCAAGTTAAATCTTAATCATACTAAATAAGTGAATATGCATTAACGTAAACAGTTTATCTCCGATTATAAGGCTATTACTGTCACAATCCTTTAATACTAAAATAACAGAAAACGTACCAAACCTTCGTAAATTTTATCTGCGAGGGTTTTTTTATGCATCCTAAAGAGCATATTGAATACGATTTACGAATAACTTGGGTTTTGACTGACACGACTTTTATTTTAGAGATAGAATTAAATGGAAATGAAAAGTATAAACTATTTTTATGTGAAAGGTATTAACGTTACCATCATTATTTCAGTATTGATGGGGATATCTAAGTACATTATTTGAATGTAAGTAGTTGCACTGGCTTCAGAAGATATCATAGGCCTATTTTTTTAAGAAGGGATGTTGTCATGAAAAAGCTTGGGTATCCGAGTGCACAAGGTTTATATCTGCCTGAATATGAACATGAAGCTTGTGGAATCGGAATGGTCGCTAATATAAATGGAAAAAAGTCACACGACATCGTGGAACATGCGATAACGATTTTATGTAATTTAGAACACAGGGGCGGACAATCCGCAGACATTAGCACTGGAGACGGTGCTGGTATTCTGACCCAAATTCCACATTCTTTTTTTGAGAAACAATGTGAAAAAGAAAATATTGAACTCCCTGAAGCAGGGAGGTATGGGATTGGTATGGTCTTTTTACCGCAAGACCCAGAGATTAGAAAAAGGGTCCAAAAATTAGTTAAAAACGTCATTGAAGAGGAAGGACAGACTTTTCTAGGCTGGAGGACCGTACCAGTTAATGATTCTTATGTCGGTGACCTAGCCAAAAAATCAAAACCGTTTATTCGTCAAATGTTTATCGCTCCTTCTGGCGACCTTAAAGATAGAAGTGATTTCGAAAGAAAATTATATGTGATCCGAAAACGATTAGAAAACGAAGTTTCCCCTTCTGATCTTGAACACCAAGAAGGTCTATACGTTTGTAGTTTATCATCAAGAACCATTGTGTATAAAGGCATGTTAATTCCAGAACAACTCGATTCCTTTTATATTGATTTGAATCACCGCGACTTTAAGTCGGCATTAGCCCTTGTCCATTCGCGATTTAGTACCAATACATTTCCAAGTTGGGAAAGGTCCCATCCAAATCGATTTACCATCCATAATGGAGAATTTAATACCATTAAAGGAAACGTGAAATGGATGCAGGCTAGAGAAGCCCTCTGTGAATCTGAATTGTTTCGTGGTAACGATTATCAAAAGCTATTTCCGGTCATTGATACAGATGGCAGTGATTCTTCGATGTTTGATAATTGTTTTGAATTTCTGCATCTTTCTGGACGTTCACTAGCTCATACGGCCATGATGATGATTCCTGAGCCATGGGCAAATGACGTTACAATGGATGATGAAAAGAAAGCATTCTATGAATTTCATAGCTGTTTAATGGAACCATGGGATGGGCCTGCAGCCATTGTATTTACGGATGGGAAACAAATAGGAGCATGTCTTGACCGAAATGGGCTGCGACCTGCCCGGTACTATGTAACAAAAGACGGGATGATTGTTTTGGGGTCTGAAGTAGGTGCCTTAGATATTTTTGTTGATGATATTGAATATAAAGGCAGACTTCACCCTGGAAAAATGCTTCTTGTTGATTTAGAAAAGGGCAAAATTATTCCAGATGAAGAAATTAAAGCGGAAATCGCGTCTGAACAACCATATAAAGATTGGTTGGCTAAGCATCTAGTTCGTATAGATGACCTGCCTGAAACGAGCCATCATCAAAAAGTTTTTACTATGGATGACCGAATGAAACAACAACTTGCCTTTGGGTATACAAACGAAGAGCTAAATAAAGTTTTGAAGCCAATGGTAACGGACGGGAAGGATCCTGTTGGTTCTATGGGGTATGATTCGCCGCTTGCGGTCTTATCTAAAAAACCACAGCTGCTTTATAACTATTTCAAACAGCTGTTTGCGCAAGTAACAAATCCGCCAATTGATGCGATTCGAGAGGAAATTATTACTTCCGTTGTCACAACAATTGGCCCGGAAAGAAACCTTATCAAACCTGAGCCTGAGAGCTGTAAACAAATTCAAATTCAAACCCCGATTTTGACGAATAGTCAGCTAGGCAAGCTGTATAAATCTAGCTTTAAGTGCGAAACTCTATCGATCAATTTTTCTGTTAAAGCTCCTCATTTTGAACAGATTTTAGACGATCTATTTTCGAAGGCTGACAACGCGATTGACAATGGGGCTTCCTTACTCGTTTTATCTGATCGCGGAGTCAATGCCGAATATACAGCGTTGCCTGCCTTACTCGCCGTTTCTGGCTTGCATCATCACCTGATCCGAAAAGGGACACGTTCCAAGGTAAGTATCATCATTGAATCAGCAGAACCTAGAGAGGTCCATCATTTCGCAGCATTACTTGGCTTTGGGGCAGAAGCCATTCATCCGTATTTAGCATTTGAGTCACTGCGAGGTTTGATTGAAATGGATGATATACGTGAAATTCAGGTTGAGGATGCTATTGATGTTTACATAAAGGCATCGACAGACGGAATCGTTAAAGTGCTATCGAAAATGGGGATTTCGACCATTCAAAGTTATCGTGGTGCACAAATCTTTGAGGCCATCGGAATTGACAAGGACGTTATTGATAAATACTTTACTCGAACTGCCACGCGAATAGGCGGAATCGGGTTAGATATTATTGCCGAAGAAGTGATGATGAGGCATAAAAGAGCCTTTGATGAGTCAAGAGGTGAGGAGAGGACATTGGAAACAGGTGATGATTTTCAGTGGCGCCACGACGGGGAAGATCATCAATACAATCCTCGGACGATTCACCTGTTACAACAAGCTTGCCGAACAAATAATTACAAGCTGTTTAAGGAATATTCATCCTTACTGACAGATCCGAAGCATAATCTTCAATCGATTCGAGGCATGCTATCGTTTAAAAAACGAGAAGCAATACCGCTAGACGAAGTGGAGTCCATTGAAGAAATTTGTAAACGGTTTAAAACGGGAGCAATGTCTTACGGCTCGATAAGTAGTGAAGCCCACGAATCGCTTGCGATTGCAATGAATAAAATTGGTGCCAAAAGTAACTCTGGAGAAGGGGGAGAAGACCCTAACAGATTTACACCTGATCCAAATGGCGATTTGCGTCGTAGTGCGATTAAACAAGTTGCTTCTGGTCGATTCGGAGTGAATAGTCATTATCTAGTAAACGCCGACGAGATCCAAATTAAGGTGGCCCAAGGTGCTAAACCAGGAGAAGGGGGACATCTTCCGGGGAAAAAAGTATATCCATGGATTGCAGAGGTTAGAGGTTCAACACCAGGTGTAGATTTGATTTCACCACCGCCGCACCATGATATTTATTCCATAGAAGATTTAGCTGAATTAATCCATAACTTAAAAAATGCAAATCCTTCCGCAAGAGTGAGTGTCAAGCTTGTATCTGAAGTTGGTGTAGGAACCATTGCGGCTGGTGTTGCTAAAGGGAGAGCAGATCTTGTTCTTATCAGTGGATATGACGGCGGAACTGGAGCGGCACCAAGGACAAGCTTGAAACATGCTGGGTTACCATGGGAAATTGGGCTGGCAGAGACACATCAAACCTTGCTCTTAAATCGTTTGCGTGACCGGATCGTTGTGGAAACAGATGGAAAAATGATGACAGGCCGGGATGTTGTGATTGCTTCCTTACTTGGTGCGGAGGAATATGGATTTTCAACCGCACCGTTAGTCGTACTTGGATGTATTTTAATGCGTGTTTGTCACCTTGATACATGTCCTGTAGGGGTAGCCACTCAAAACCCAGAGTTACGAAAAAAGTTTACGGGTGAACCCGAGCATGTTGCTAATTTTATGAGATTCATTGCTATGGAAGTGAGGGAACTCATGGCAGAACTTGGGTTCCGGACCATAAATGAAATGATCGGAAGGACAGATGTTTTAGAGACGAATAAAGCCATTACCCATTGGAAAACCAAAGGGATTGACTTATCGGCCCTTCTCTATCAGCCTGAAGTACCTAAACATGTTAGTCGTTATGCAACGGTTGAACAGGTTCACGGACTCGATAAAACATTAGACAAACAAGAATTAATCCCGTTATGTAAAGAAGCCCTTGAAAACCAAGAACCAATAGAGGCGACTTTATCGATTCGGAACATTAACCGGGTTGCAGGAACCATGTTAGGCAGTGAAATTACGAAACGCTATGGTGCGAAGGGGTTACCTGAGGACACCATTCGCCTAACTTTTACAGGATCTGCCGGTCAAAGCTTTGGTGCATTTATTCCACCTGGATTAACCATGAGACTAGTTGGAGATGCCAATGATTTTATCGGAAAGGGATTATCAGGGGGGAAAATTATTGTTCGCCCTTCACGAAAGGCTACTTTTATCTGGGAAAACAATATCATCGTCGGAAATGTATCATTTTACGGGGCAACTGCAGGCGAAGCTTATATAAGCGGAATTGCTGGAGAGCGCTTTTGTGTGAGGAACAGTGGTGCAAATGTGGTTGTAGAAGGTGTTGGTGACCATGGTTGTGAATACATGACAGGTGGAAAAGTCATTGTATTAGGAACAACCGGGAAAAACTTCGCAGCTGGTATGTCAGGTGGAGTTGCCTATGTATTGGATGTAACAAACGATTTCCGAGTGAAATGTAATCAAGAACAAGTGTATCTTGATTCGATCCAAGAGGAGACAGAACTCCAAACAGTCTATCAATTCATCGAAAACCATGTTCGTTATACGCATAGTCCCTATGGGATGAGAGTGTTAGATAGCTGGGCAGATATGAGTAAGAAATTTGTACGAGTGATTCCGAAAGATTATTTTGAGATGCAAGAGCGAATTAGAACCTTGCGGGAAAGCGGGTTGAGTGAACCTCAAGCAGCACTCCTGGCATTTGAAGAAAGCAAAAAAGCTGTAAATTCGATGAAAGATGGAGGGTGAACGATGGGAAAACCAACTGGTTTCATGGATTACGAACGACAACCAAGGCCCGAACGTGACCCTGTAACACGAACGGATGATTGGGACATTTATACGTTACCTCTTGAAGAAGAGGAATTAAAACAACAAGGTGCTCGTTGCATGGATTGTGGGATTCCCACTTGTCATACAGGCACGATCATAAACGGGATGACTTCTGGTTGTCCCGTCCATCACTTAATCCCGGAGTGGAATGATTTAGTTCTTCAAGGGCAATGGAAAGAAGCCCTAAAACGAGAACATAAAATGAATAACTTTCCTGAATTTACAGGATTGGCTTGTCCGGCTCCGTGCGAAGGAGCTTGCGTGCTTGGAATTAATGAACCACCGGTTGCTATCCGGTCAATCGAGTTAGAAATTATTAGTAAAGGCTTTAAGGAAGGGTGGGTGAAACCGGAGCCGCCAGAAATCCGAACGGATAAAAAGGTGGCCGTTGTTGGCTCTGGTCCAGCAGGTTTGGCTTGTGCTGCCCAACTTAATAAAGCAGGGCACCATGTGACTATTTTTGAACGTCATGATCGTATTGGGGGCCTTTTAACGTATGGGATACCTGAAATGAAGCTTCCTTATTCTGTTGTGGAGAGAAGAGTCAATCTGCTTAAAGCAGAGGGTATTACGTTTATGACAAATACAGAAGTGGGCAGGGATTACCCAATCGCTACGTTACAATCAGAATTTGATGCGATCGTTCTTTGTGGTGGTGCAACAAAGCAACGAGATATAAACGTAGAAGGGAGAGAGTTAAAAGGTATCCATTACGCAATGGATTTTCTTCATGCGAATACAAAAAGTTTATTAGATTCTAACCTTGAGAACGGTGATTATATATCCGCCAAAGATAAAGATGTGGTTGTCATTGGCGGCGGGGATACAGGTGTAGATTGTTTGGCTACTGCTCTCAGACATAAATGCAAAAGCTTAACACAGTTTGATATTTATCAGAAAAAGGGTGAGGTTCGGGCTGATGATAATCCATGGCCGCAATGGCCAGTCATTCATCGGGTTGAATATGGTCAAAAAGAAGCAGCGGCTGTCTTTGGAGAGGATCCTCGCGCCTATGCCGTGATGACGAAAAAGTTTGTAGGCGATGAAAACGGTCATGTCAAAGAGGTTCATACGATTAACGTTGAAACGAAAACCGATGAAAATGGTCAGCGAATTCGAAAAGAGATTCCAGGTACAGAAAAAATCTGGCCTGCACAGTTAGTCTTACTAGCGATCGGATTTAGTGGTCCAGAGCCAAGCTTCCTTCAAAAAATGAATGTCGAAACAGATGAACGAACAAATGTAATGGCTGAGTATGGAAAATATAAAACAAATATCGAAGGAGTTTATGCAGCGGGTGATATGCGTCGAGGTCAAAGTCTAATTGTCTGGGCCATAAATGAAGGTAGAGAGGCTGCAAGGGAATGTGACAGATATTTAATGGGTGAAACTAATTTACCTTAGAACAATCCATCAAATTAGATATAAAATGTCTGATAACAGTAGCCACGGAAGGGTAATAAACACTAACATTTATTTTAAGCAACTACTGAGGATTGAACTCTGTATTGTACAGGGCTCAATCCTTTTCGTTCTAAAAGTAAACATTTATGTAGGTTTACAGTTTAATTATTGTTCTTTTTACTTAAAGGTTAAACTAAGACCAACCGATATTGTTTTTTTTAGAAAACATGACTCTCCCAATCAGTATTATGAAAGAAAATAGATTCATATTTTTATGCTTTTTCATAATGATTCCTCCTTATTTTGCAACGCCCGTTTGCTTTTCTATTTTGATAATAACACTGCACAAACATTATTTCGTGTTTTATGTAAGGAATTCTAACATGGTATTTTACATGTTATATAATATGACAATATTAATGTTCCGAGTTATCTGAGATAAACAAAGACCTTCTAAAGTTTTAAATTCTATTATTTGAAAATTAATAAAGCCGAAGCCTAAATTCTTATGATTTAGGCTTTTTGAGTGATAATTTCTTAATTTATCCCGTATTCACGGGCAGTAGACCCTCCTGCAAGACTTTAAGGGAACTTAGCTAAAGGTTTCTTTTCTTGGATCAGGAAGAGATAAATCAATTATTTTTTAAAATTTTTTTATTTTTTTAAAACCTTTTTAAATCAATTGATAAAGCGTTTGCAACATGTTTGTAATGTGAGAGCAGTAAAAAAATTTGGAAATTAAGTATTTTATTTAACATTTTCATGTGATAAAATCTAACGCAGGTTGAAAAAATAGAATTTTTTATTATTTTTGCGCAATTCATAAATGTTGATTATTTCAGTAACTTTAAATGAAGTTCACTGATTTTTCATTTTACCGAAACTTTGAGGGGGATTTTACATGAAGAAAAAGAAGTTGGTGCTCGTTGGTAATGGAATGGCAGGTGTAAAAACAATTGAGGAGATCTTGAAAATCTCAAAAGAGCATTTTGAAATTACGATTATCGGAAAAGAACCTTATCCGAACTACAATCGAATTCTGTTATCAAAGGTATTGCAAGGAGACACGGAGGTAAGGGACATTACCTTAAATGATTGGGATTGGTATAAAGAAAATTCGATTACTTTACATACAGGAGAAACAGTTATAAAGGTAGATCCCCTTCAAAAAATAGTAACCACTGATTCAGGCCGAACCGAGCCATATGATGAAATAATATTAGCTACTGGGTCCTTGCCATTTATCCTTCCTATACCAGGAGCAGATAAAAAAGGAGTGACAACTTTCCGGGATATTAAAGATACGGACGAAATGGTTGAAGCTTCAAAAAAATACAAAAGGGCTGCCGTCATTGGCGGAGGATTGCTAGGATTAGAAGCAGCAAGAGGATTATTGAATTTAGGGATGGATGTGTCTGTTATTCATCTCCCATCCTACTTAATGGAGCGTCAGCTGGATCCAACCGCTGCTAATCTTTTGAAAGAGGAATTAGAGAATCAAGGGATGAAATTTTTATTAGATAAGAATACGGAAGCGATCATTGGTGGAGAACGCGTAGAGGGTGTTACCTTTAAAGATGGTACACAAATTGAGGCAGATTTAGTCGTCATGTCAGTAGGAATTAAGCCAAACATTGCTCTTGCAAAAGAAATTGGTGTTACCGTTAATAGAGGAATTGTAGTCAATGATTATTTACAAACGGACATTCCTCATATTTATGCAGTGGGGGAGTGTGCTGAACATAACGGTATTCCATACGGACTTGTCGCCCCATTGTATGAACAAGGAAAAGTGTTGGCTAAACATATTTGCGGTGTAGATACAGAGCCTTATAAAGGGTCGATTTTGTCCACTCAATTGAAGGTGTCAGGTGTCGAAGTATTTTCAGCAGGCGATTTTATAGAAGGCGAAGATAAAAAAGCATTAAAGGTCTTTGATGAACAGGATGGGATCTATAAGAAAATTGTCCTTCGCGGCAATCAAATTGTTGGAGCTGTATTATTCGGTGACAGCAGCGAAGGGAACCGGCTGTTTTCAATGATTAATAAACAGGCAGACATTTCGGATACAGCTAAAATATCGATTCTGCAGCCTATGGGTCAACAGGCAGGAGAAAGTTTAGTCGCCAGTATGTCTGCAGATGAAATCATTTGTGGATGTAATGGTGTCTCAAAAGGGACCATTGTTCAGGCCATTTTAGAACAAGGCTGTACGACCGTTGATGGGATAAAGGCTTGTACAAGTGCATCTCGCTCTTGTGGAGGATGTAAACCATTGGTTGCGGATGTCCTTCAGTTTACTCTGGGATCCGAATTTAATGCCTCTGCTCAAAAAGAAGCGATTTGTGGCTGTACAACCTTATCAAGAGACGAAGTAGTCAAAGCCATTAAAGTAAAAGACTTAACACATGTTAAAGAGGTGATGAATGTTCTTGAATGGGAAACGGAAGAAGGCTGTTCAAAATGCCGCCCAGCCCTTAACTACTATTTAGGGATGGTCCATCCAACAGAATATCAAGATGAAAGAGAATCACGTTTTGTCAATGAGCGTATGCATGCCAATATTCAAAAGGATGGAACGTATTCCGTTGTACCTAGAATGTATGGCGGAGTGACAAATGCAAACGATCTGCGCCGGATTGCTGATGTCGTTGATAAATATGAGATTCCATTAGTAAAAGTAACAGGCGGACAGCGTATCGACCTTTTTGGTGTGAAAAAAGATGATTTGCCGAAGGTATGGGAAGATTTAGATATGAATTCAGGATATGCCTATGGTAAATCACTTCGTACCGTTAAAACATGTGTTGGTGAGCAATTCTGCCGCTTTGGAACACAGGATTCCATGGGATTAGGAATTCGCCTTGAAAAGAAATTTGAAGGATTGCAAACTCCTCATAAGGTAAAAATGGCTGTCTCAGCATGCCCTAGAAGCTGTGCTGAATCTGGTTTTAAAGATATTGGTTTTATCGGTATTGATGGCGGCTGGGAAATCTATGTTGGCGGAAACGGCGGTACTCACGTACGTGGAGGAGATTTACTTTACAAAGTAAAAACAGATGATGAAGCAATGGAAATTACAGGTGCTTATCTTCAATATTATCGTGAAACGGCAAATTATTTAGAACGTACATCCGCTTGGATTGAACGAGTTGACTTAAAACATGTCAAAGAAGTACTTGATGATGAAAACAAGCGCAAGGAGTTAAACTCACGTATGGATGAAACATTGTCTATATATAGAGATCCTTGGAAAGAGATTATTGAGAATCAAAAGACAACGAAGGAACTGTTTGAAACCGTGGGAATGTCTTAATTTTTTTAAATGCCAAAATATTTCGTTGAGGAGGAAATGGATATGCAGAAGACAAAAATAAAGGTATGTGTTGGTCTAATCTCAGAATTACCGGAGCGCGTGGGAAAAACGGTTCGGCTGAAAGAGGATACAGAAGTTGCGGTATTTAAGCTATCGAGCGGAAAGATAAAGGCTGTTGAAAATAAATGCCCTCATAAAGCTGGGGTCTTAAGTGAAGGGATTGTAAGTGGGGAGCATGTTTTTTGCCCCATGCATGATTGGAAAATTTGTTTGGAGGACGGTCAGGTGCAAGCACCAGACCATGGATGTGTCAAAACCTATCAAACATTAGTGGAAAATGAAATGGTCTATTTAATAGTAGAGGAATAACTTGTTGTCTATTCAAAAAGCTATGAAAGCTGAATCCTACAGAAGGAAGTGGTAGTAATGGATTATGTTATTCCAAGTAAAGTTTTAGAAAGTATGATTGATGCAGGTGCAAAGAAAGCAAAGTTATCTATTTCACAATTACTAATGCGTGGATTTTTAGGAGCAGCATTGTTAGGTTTTGCTACAACTTTAGCCTTTTTATTCGAACTTCAAACGAACATTGGGATGTTGGGAGCTATTATATTTCCTGTCGGCTTTGTTATGATCATTCTGTTAGGTTTTGAGCTGGTCACTGGGAATTTTGCCCTTATACCTGTAGCAGTCTTAGTGAAAAAAGCTACCGTCCGAGAAATGCTTTATAACTGGTTTTGGGTAATTGTTGGGCATCTAATTGGAGGAATTGTCTATGCAGCCTTGTGTTATGTTGCGTTCACAAATGATGGTCAAACGTTTGAACATCCGTTAGTGCAAAAGATCATCAAAGTAGCTGAAGCTAAAACAACAGTATATAAAGCTATGGGATCTAATGGAATACTGGTTGTCTTTGTAAAGGCGATGCTTTGTAACTGGATGGTAACAATGGGAGCAATTATGGCTATGACTACGACAAGTACGCTTGGAAAAATTATCGCCATGTGGTTACCGATTACAACCTTCTTTGGTCAAGGGTTTGAGCATGCTGTTGTTAATATGTTTGTCATCCCAGCTGGTATGATGTTTGGTGCGGATGTTAGTTTAACAGATTGGTGGTTTTGGAACCAAATTCCTGTATTAGTTGGCAACTTAGCAGGTGGATTTATCTTTACTGGACTAGCCATGTATTTGAGTTATAAAAAAGATATTACAAAAGAAAAAGTATCTACATTTTCTAGTAATTTAAAGAGAGTTTCTTCCTAACTGTAGGTTTAAAATAAAAACAACCGCTTATAAGAGGGTGCCCTAAAAATTATTTTGGGCACTTTCTTTTTGTGAAACAAGAAAATTGCTAACGAGGCAGGTTAGCATATATCCCTTCCGTTCAAATTAAATATTTGTATCTGTCATGGTTTTGGATGATAATCTTAAATGGTGAGTGCCTCATTTAATTTCAACAAGATAAAACTAAAGAAAGGATGGGGAGTAATGAACAAATGTACGAATTTAATTATTAGCCTCATTTTAATTCTGATAACAGGCTGCAGTTCAAATAATTTTGAGATTAAGCTAGTTACTCCCAAATCATTTACACCAGATCAATCTACTCCCATACAAATTAAGATTTTAGATCGAGAAGGTAAACCAGTAAAAGGTGCGAAGGTTAGCGCAGATTTGGATATGCAAGGGATGAGTCATGGAGATATTTCTATGAAAATGCAGGAAACAGAAAATGGAGTATATGTTGGACAAGCTACATTTGAAATGGAAGGGGATTATACGGCTACCATCAAAATAGATGACAACGGAGAAAAATGGATGGGTGAAAAAAGATTCTCGATTGTTTACAATGTGGCACAATAGTACCCAATTTACGAATTCGAAATGAGTGGGAATATAATGTTAGAGGATTAGAGTTCACCAACTATCAGGACTTTAAGCTTCTATAGAGACAAATCAAAGATAATAATGAAAACGTAATGAATTAAATAAAGTATTAAATAATATTTACTTAAAAAAACGTTTTACTAAAGGAAACATATGTTCTATATTTGTTAGAGATATGATAAAATATTAATGCAATAGAATAGGATTTCTTAAGGGTGGTCGGCACACTCCCAATAGAAAGGGGGTGATGCTGAATGACAGTTTTTGAAGCTTTAATGATTACGATTGCTTTTGCTAGTTTAATCGTAGCCGTACTGTCATTTAAACAAAAATAATCCACCCTTGAGTTTAGAGGCTCGGGTGGATTACTCACTCCATAGTTGATCCCCTTTGAGGGAACCGTCTATTGCTGGACCGGACATGTTACTGCATGTTGGGTCTTTTTTAATTTATTCAATAATTGGTTTTATTATAACCTATACCATTACTATTTCCAAATTTTTTAAAAGATTAGGTTCACACATTTTCTTTACATAAATAAAAATCTGATACAAGTTAGCAGACTATTAAAACTTGGACCTTTAATTCTGTTGGAATAAAAGGATCTGCCCAGATTTGCTTTGTTTACTGTCTTCATTGCTTGTAAAATATCCTTTTCATGTCCGGCTTGATCTTACTATAAAGGAGATAATTAAATTGGATTTTACTATAAAGCAAAGGGACGGAGCAAAAAAGGCGAAAATTGAAATCGTTTCCATATAATTTAATTGTTTACCCCTGAGCAAGGCTCAGGTTATAATAAAATTTATTATTTTGGATTTCGAAATAATTGCAACGAGCAAAAAATACTTCTTTTATAGAAAGGCGATGGACATTGAATAAACCTAGTGGAAAAAAACGAATACAGCTTGCAATACTTCTTGGATCACTTGGATTGTTAGGACCCTTTACAATCGATACGTATTTACCGTCTTTTCCAACGATTGTAAAAGATTTTCATACAACGGCTTCACTTGTACAAATTAGTTTAACCTCCTGTTTATTAGGCCTGGGATTAGGACAATTGGTTATTGGTCCTTTAAGTGATGTGAAAGGCCGCCGACAACCCTTGCTCATATTTATTACCCTGTACCTACTTGCATCTATAACATGTGCGTTGGCGCCCAATATCTATTTCCTTATCATCGCTCGATTAGTCCAGGGCTTTGCTGCTGCCGGCGGACTTGTAATCTCTAGAGCGATTGTTCGAGACCTCTTTAGTGGGAGGGAACTGACCAAGTTCTTTACGATGATGGTGTTAGTGGGGAACCTCGGGCCGATCGTTGCACCGATTGCTGGAGGGGGGATTCTTGCTTTTACCAATTGGCATGGGGTTTTTATTGCATTGGCTTGTGTAGGTGCGGTGCTGCTCTTCACGGTTGCTTTAAAATTAGAAGAAACGCTGCCAACAGAAAACCGTGTTCCAAGCAATTTACCACAAATCATGAACAACTTTGGTTCTTTATTCAGAGATCGAACGTTCATGGGGTACGCACTGACTCAAGGATTTACTGTTGCAGGAATCTTTGCCTATGTATCTGGGATTCCATTTGTCTATCAGAATATTTACGAAGTCACACCGCAGCAATTTAGTTTATTATTTGGGACCAATGGATTAGCATTAATTATTGGAAGTCAGTTGGTCGGCCGCTTTGCAGACACTATTTCGGAGCGGACTTTCTTAAAAATAGGTTTAGCCATCGCTAATATAGCGGGTGCAGGTTTACTCATCGCTCTACTATTAAACGCACCGCTTCTCGCAGTTGCGATTCCGATTTTCTTTTTTGTATCTTCCATCAGTATTATTGGTACCACGTCTTTTACTTTAGCGATTGAAAACCAAGGACATATTGCGGGTAGTGCCTCTGCATTATTAGGTTTATTGCCATTTGTACTTGGCTCATTAACGGCTCCACTTGTGGGAGTAGCAGGGGCGTATTCAGGCGTTCCTATGGGCGTCATTATCTCTTGCTCCAGTTTACTGGCTTTCCTTTCCTATTTTGTATTGGTACGAAAAGCAACGCTTGGGATACAACTATCCAATGAGCAGTGCTCAGTAAAGAAACCCAGTATCTAAAAATATAAATTAAAAGGAGAACACATTTCGTTAACCAGCGAATGGGTTCTCCTTTATTGATCTACTATTAATCTAACGTTAAACGTACGGATGGATCTTCGCAGCTTGAGGGCGCAGGTTAGTAAATGATAATTCCAAGATTCGCATTTTTTTAAAATTTGTCGAGGCTTATAGTAAAATGATAGGAGAGGAGTGTGATAACAAAATGAAAGCACAGGTGATTAAAAGATTTGGAGATCCATCTGTTTTCGAGATTGCTGAGCTTCCTAAGCCTGAAGCAATTCCTGGGCATGTTGTTATTCAAGTAAAAGCAATAAGTGTAAATCCGATTGATACAAAGATTCGCGGCGGAGCGGTACCAGCAGTTGCACCTGAGTTTCCGGCGGTGTTACACGGCGATGTAGCAGGAGTTGTTGTAGAGGTCGGAGAAGGAGTAACAGAGTTTAAGGTTGGTGATGAAGTCTTTGGTTGCGCAGGTGGTTTTAAAGGAACAGGCGGTGCAATTGCTGAATATATGCTTGCGGATGTGCAGCTTCTAGCTCCTAAACCAAAAAATATTACGATGGCACAAGCAGCGGCGCTTCCTCTAGTAGCAATTACTGCATGGGAGTCACTTTATAATCGTGCAAATGTTCAAAACGGACAAACGGTCCTTGTTCATGCTGCCACAGGCGGGGTAGGTCATGTGGCAATTCAACTAGCAAAGCTAGCCGGTGCCAAAGTGTTCACAACGGCTTCATCTGAGGAAAAGTTAAGCATAGGAAGGCGTTTGGGTGCAGATGTGTCCATCAATTATCGGGAACAATCAGTGGAGGAGTACGTAAAGGAACATACAGATGGAAAAGGGTTTGACATTGTGTTTGATACTGTTGGTGGCGAAAATCTCGATCGATCGTTCCAAGCTGCTGCCACATACGGAACAGTATTAGCAATCGCGGCGCGCTCAACGCATGATTTGTCTCTTCTTCATGCCAAGGCACTAACCTTACATATTACCTTCATGCTTTTAAAAGTAATTAATAAGGAGAAAAGGCAGGAATACGGGAAGATTTTGATAGAAGTAACGAAGCTTGTAGAGGAAGGGAAACTCAAGCCTTTAATCGATGAAAGAGTTTTTAATTTTGATGAAGTAAAGGAAGCACATTCTTTACTGGAATCTAAAAAGGCAATTGGAAAGGTCGTAATAACAAATGAATGGTAATTAGCACAGGTCTGCACGTATCCGATTACAAAAAACACCACTCTTAACAGATGAAAAAGATAAGTGCTGAATTTGTCGCGTTTTTCTTAACCGGATGTTTGCATTTAAGGATATACTCTCACTAATGAAACCAAGTTTTTAAATATATAAATTAAAAGGAGAACGCATTTCGTTAACCAGCGAATGTGTTCTCCTTTATTGATCTACTATTAATCTTAATAAGAACATATAGTTTAGGATTTTTCCTTTCAATATATTTTTATCTAAGGTTAATCCGTATATCTAACACCTTTTAAGATCATATTGACCTTTAATTTAGTACCTTGGACAATATTTTTTCGAAATTCCTTTGCCTTTTTGAAGGCTTCCATCATTCCTGATGCTAAAATCTTAATTTCTCTAGTACCCACTGGTTCTTCTAGAAGAAATATATATTCTTTCATGTTGTTTCACCTCTCAAGTTATAATTTTAATATAATTATATACGATTTTGAAAGCGATTACCACACTTATTTGTGAACGCTTTCACTTATTTGGTTAAATGAAAGTCATGGGGAGCCAACCACCATGACTATGTTTCTGCAAATGTGTGGGATTATCAATTGTTGCCCACTTATTTATAATGAGCGTGTTCGATCAGATGCTTAATATTTTGAAGCTGAAAAGCCCCATAGATTCTATCTTTGGAGGTAAGCTCATGGATAAAATACTGTTGTAACTGTTCTTTATCTGAAACCCGTTTTACGATGCTGTTATCCGACCAATCGTGAACCTCTTTTCCATTTTCATCGTAATTAAAGAATACCAAGGTGTTGATCCATGTTGTAATATCTTGATTTTGTAAATAATTGGATAGGATGACGGCGGTCTCCTGAACCTGACTAATTGGATTTTCATACGTCTTCACAGTTAAAGCTCCCGACTCATCCTTATCAAATACGAGCGTTTCCTCTTTTTCACTGTCTACTATCTCTGTTAAGAACGAAAACTTGTGGCTGCCCATCCTTTTTAATCCCAAAACGATGTGGCCTTTCCAGTGTTTTGTTTCTATTACATATATACCGGTTGATAAAAGGACGATGTGATCGATCTGCCGCGAAGTACCGTTTATCTCTGGAATAAAAATGTTCGGCATTATGATCATTTCATCTGGTGAAATAAGTGTTTTTCTAACTAGATCTGATTTGAAATTTTCAAGGAACTGATGGGTAATGATTTCCTCACCGTTTCGATAATTTTTCCGAATCACTTCATTTTCGATCAACAGTTTTTCTATTTCACGGTGGAATGATTCGTTCAAAAGCATGACCTTCTCATCGAATTTAGTTGCTGCTGTTTCCATCGAAGCCTTTTGCCATTCTTTAATGGCTGTTACCTCTTGGAAATGGTTGCTTCTCATTTCTTTTTGTTTCGCCTTTTCCTTTTTTACGATAAAAATAAGCCAAGCGACAGATGCAGATAGTACTGTGGAAATAATTATCCAGGTCATTTCATTTCTCCTTGTCTACCAGATCATATTTAATAGTTTTTTAATAGCATTTTATCTAATTCTCGGACTTTATCATAGGAATCTACTAATTTTTCAGGTACCAATGTTCTGCCAGAATCCCAAGCATTCGTTTCTATTTTAGCTAGAAGCTGTGCTTTTTCTTCATCCTCGAAATATTTTAATACCCTTAAATCATGTTTGTTATTCTTAAATTCTAAGTAATAACCGAGTTGACGATATAGAATAATTTTAACACAATCTTCATCTGCCTCTTTAATTTTAAAGTTAATATTTGCAATATATCCATTAATTTGTAAATAGTTAAACTTAATCGTATTCGTCGATACATTATAGCTCATAGGTGCAAGTAGTTTATTGTTCATTTCATACTCAATAGTTAATTGGTGCTCTTGCAAAGTATTTTCAATTATTGCCTCAATATCTCTTATATAAAGCATTTTCTCGATCGCTACCTTTCAAAATCTACTACTCTTATTTTTAAGAAATGATAGTAGAAAGTAAATCCATCTATTTTCCTTTAGACTTTATTCCTATGGCATTTGAGTTGATTAACATTAAAAGAAAACCCGCTAATCAAAATATGAGCGGGATATCGTATTATAAGGTCTGTTCGATGCGTATTTTCTCGAGTAATGCTTGGCAACCCTGTGAAATAAGATCATAGGTTTCCTGAAAATCGCCTGTGTAATAAGGATCAGGGACATCTTTATTATGTTCAGATAAATCAAGCAGACGAATGATTTTTGGATGATTAGGCTTGCCGGTTATCTCGGAAATATTCTTTGTGTTGCTTTCATCCATGCCGATGAGGTAATCGAATTTTTCAAAGTCTTCCCTTGTTAATTGACGTCCGACCAGACCATCTGATGAGATGTTGTATGTTTTTAAAATGGCTAGGGTTCCTTTATGTGGAGGAGATCCAATATGCCATGCACTTGTAGCAGCGGAATCGCAGGCTACTTTATTGGTCAAATTTTCTTTTTTCAGTAAGTCGCGAAACAAAGCTTCAGCCATCGGAGAACGGCAAATATTTCCTAAGCAGACAAATAAGACATTGATCATGTTAATAACTCCTTTTTCCTTATCTAACAAATAGTTTACTTAATTTGATTACTTTAAGTAAAGTGGAAACCTAGTGGTTTTGATTTGACTAAAGTGTAGACATTAGGGTTTTCCACTACGATGATTTACAATACACAATTAATATTGAGGGAATATTTACAATTCCAGTGGAACTGTTTGAAAAAATGTCCAAAGGAATGAATTCTTTTTTAGCTTCTTTTTTAATTCTTACAAGATTTTTATACTGATCGGATAAAGATAGGGCTTTTCAGGTTCATTGATTTTCTTCAAGCCTGTAATTTTAATAAGGGGTAGTTCATTCCCGTTAAATGTTGTGCTATCTAATACACCTTCTGCTTCGACCCATGTATCCTTTTCAAGGGAAGGAGAAGGTTCCGAGAACTCAGAAAGAAATCCGATTATGCTAGCATCAGCGACACAGTGTGTAATCAAAAACCTTGAAATCACTAGCTGGTTTTGGGACAAACCAGCTTCTTTATATATGAATCCCTTTAATTTTATTTTTCTACCTTTAAATTTATTGATATCCTTACTGATCTCTTCAAAATAAGCCGCATATACGTAATCGTTCATCACGATATTGGATTTTTGTTCTAACTTTTTAGTCAGATACGCATATTCTTCCTTTGAAATTTCTTTTTGATATTCCAATAGATTTAGGTCAACGGGATTATTAGATTCTGGGGATTCTTCCTGTCTATTGATTTTAGTATCTTCCCCTTGTTGAGTAGGCTTGCTGTCTAATTGATTTTTATCTTCTTGAGGGGCTTGTTTCTGGTTAGACAGAATTAGCATAGCTCCTTTTTTATTAGCAATGGAGGCATCAAGCACTTTAGCGGGAATCAGAAACCCAGGTTAGTCATTTTTATATGGAAAGATATTTTTAATAAAGTATTTCATTCAAGTTAAAGAAGATAGCTTTTTCCGCTTGACATAAGAAACAAAATTGATATAAAATGCAAATCGTAATCATTACGATTCAAAGAAGAGAAATATAAGGAGGAAAATGTTGTATGCGCGTAAAAATAACCCTGCAATGTACAGAAACAGGTGATAGGAATTACATCACCACTAAAAACAAAAGAAATAATCCTGAAAGGCTAGAATTAAGAAAATATTCTCCTAGATTGAAACGCTACACAATACATAGAGAAACGAAGTAGGAACTATGCGAGTATGAATTGAATCCAACGAACATGAGCAATGTTCGGCTTATCTATGTTTAAGTGCATCTTGTAAATCGTAATCATTTTGATTTAAAAAAAGTAATTGGAAGGAAGGATTACCATGAAAGATACAAGAATTCCGGTAACCGTTTTAAGTGGCTATTTAGGAGCAGGAAAGACGACATTATTAAATCATATTCTCCAAAACCGCGAAGGATTAAGAGTTGCTGTTATTGTTAATGACATGAGCGAAATTAATGTGGATGCCGAATTGGTAAAACAAGGAGGGGGGCTAAATAGGACAGAAGAAAAGCTAGTTGAATTATCAAATGGGTGCATTTGTTGTACATTAAGAGAGGATCTTTTAAAAGAAGTGGAACGGCTGGTGAAGTTAGGAAATATTGATTATATAGTGATTGAATCAACAGGTATTAGTGAACCGGTGCCAGTTGCGCAAACATTCTCCTACGTTGATGAAGAACTGGGGATTGACCTTACAGAGTATTGTAGACTAGATACTATGGTTACGGTTGTTGATGCAAACAGGTTTTGGCATGATTTTGCCTCAGGTGATCTGCTTTTGGAAAGAAGCCAGGCATTAGGTGAAGATGACAATCGATCCGTTGCGGACTTATTGATAGACCAAATTGAGTTTTGTGATGTTTTAGTCCTTAATAAATGTGATTTACTAAAAGAGGAACAATTAAATCAATTGGAGGTATTTTTAAGAAAGCTTAATCCCGAAGCGAAATTACACCGTTCCGTTAAGGGGAAAATTCCAACTTCAGAGATTTTAAATACAGAATTATTTAATTTTGAAACAGCAAGCGAATCTGCTGGTTGGTTAAAAGAACTGGATGCACCTGAGCATTTACCAGAAACAGAAGAATATGGGATTAGTTCCTTCGTTTATAGAAGCAACGTCCCATTTCATTCTGAAAGGTTTAATCGATGGGTAGAAGAAATGCCCGAAGAAATAGTAAGGGCAAAGGGAATAGCATGGTGCGCAACCAGGAATGACCTAGCTTTATTGTTCTCACAGGCAGGTCCATCTATACAATTAGAGCCTGTTACTTATTGGGTAGCATCTTTGCCTCCAGAACAACAAACCCAGTATCTAGAGGAAGACCCTGCTTTAAAAAATCCCTGGGATGAAAAGTTTGGAGATCGTAAAAATGAACTGGTTCTAATCGGAATCGACATGGATATAAATCTTGTGAAAGCCTCTTTAGATCGTTGTTTATTGACCGAAGAGGAGATGACACAAAATTGGAATGAAATGAATGATCCTTTTGTATGGACCATTACTACAGCAGTATAAAATTTCGGTTGTCTTCCTGCAAATGACCCGGCGAAAAACATTTTGAGGCGATTGTTTCGTATTGTAATCCAATTCGAAGCACAGTGGGATTTTTTCACTGGTTAATGCGATATATATATTACATTCTGGAAATCATGTGTAATTCTTATTGGCTAGGATGTAAGTTAGTTAAGGAAGACCATGTGTCGCCAATACATTAACGGTTGTAAAATAAGAAACCCTGATAAAACTAGTTAAATTATTTAACGAGTATTATCAGGGAATTATTTTTTCAAAAATAAAGGGATTACTCAATCAGCACTCCTGCATCAAACACATAAGGCTGCTTAGGAGCTTCTATTTTTGAAATTTGTTTTATTTTTATGATTGGGATAGAACCTCCTTCATATTGGGTTTGTTCAATCGTACCTGTTAGTTGTACCCATTTATCCTTTGGCAAGGTTGCTACATTCCCTTTTGCCATCATTCCATATACAGAGGCATCTGCAGTACAACAGGTAATGCTAAATCGAGCCACTATAATTTGATTTTGCATAAAATTCTTTTCCCTATAAACAAACCCTCTTGTGGTAACGGTTTTACCAATCATACTTGATAGATTTTCTTGAATGATATTCATCATGGGGACATAAAGCTCATCATTAATTTTTATATTTTTTGTCTGTAACATTTTCTCTTTTAATTTGGAATATTCCGTCTCAGTTAATGGCTCAGGTTGATTATCGAGTAAACTGGATGTAGGATTGATTTTACTATTATCAGAAGATGAGTTTGTTTTTGCTGATTTTGTATTATTTTTAACTGCTTTGATTTGATTAGTGTTTTGTGAACTTGCTCCAAGTTTAATGTTTCTGTTCATCGCTACAGAGCTGTCCAGCACATTATTTGCAAAAAGAAATCCAGTAGTTATAGGAATAATAAACAATAAATAAAGAAATAGACCTTTACTGAATGTAGTTGGATAAGAATGGTCGCTATCACAATCACAATGGTAAATATGTTTTTGATCCGAAGTTGCTCTTATGATCAAAAGAACTCCTAAAATGAGTAAAATAAATAGAGTAAAGTATATAAAACGAAGCATTTTAGGTGCAATCAGAAGAAAGATGTTTTTTGTAAGAAGTAATTTAAATAAGAGTAACATAAACCCAATTAGAATGATTCCCCTTAATAGATGATGGAAGGAAAAATCATGTCCTTTATTTTTCTTCTTCATAATAGCACCTCCTATAATGAATTGCTGTAAGATTACAAAATAAAAGGAATGGCTTCTAAAATAATACTTAGGAAAATGGTATTAACATTAAAAAAGGAACTTGGAATTCTAGTAAAAACGGGAAGGTTTTTAATCTCCTCTGCAAAGAGAAAGAGAAATAAGAATAAACAAAATATTAGTAGAATTAAACTATCTTTTAGAAATTTATTTATATAGGTCACAACAAAATCTACCTCCTCGAATCTATCATTCCTATCATATGGATATGCTGTCCTAGTGAATTAATTCATTAAATATGGGTTGACTAAATTAAAATCTTATTATAAAATACAATTCGTAATAGTTACGATTTACGGAAATCTAACAAACTTTGATTATATGAAATAAGTATTTTATTTAAATCGTAATAATTCCTAATTAATAACCTGCTGGAGGTAAATATGAAAAAGCTAATTGGTACATTTATTATTTTTCTTCTGTTCTTAAGCGGTTGCTCCAACGCAGTTTCGACGAAAAATGAAAAGACGAGTGAAGGATCCAAAAAACTGCAAATTGTAACTACATTTTATCCGATGTACTATTTTGCCCAAAAAGTGGCTGGCAACTCAGCAAACGTTGAACTATTAGTTCCGAACGGTGCAGAACCGCATGATTGGGAGCCCACTGCAAAGGATATGGCTAAAATTCAAGATGCAGATATGTTTATCTACAATAGCCGTTATTTTGAAACCTGGACTGAAAAAGTTTTAAAGAGTATTAATGATTCAAATTTAAAAGTAATTGAGGCTTCAAATGGGATTGAATTGATGGATGCACTAGAATCAGAAGATGAGGAAGAAGAGGGTCACTCTGAGCATGCGTCTTCCAAAGACCCGCATGTTTGGTTATCTCCGGTTTTAGCTCAGCAAGAGGTTAACAATATCGCTAAGGCTTTAGAACAGGCAGATCCCAAAAATAAAGACCAGTTTGAAAAAAATGCAGCAGCTTTAAATTCGGAGCTCTCTGATTTAGATCGCTTATATAAAGAGACTATTGATAAAGCACAGAGAAAGGAATTTGTTACACAACATGCTGCATTTGGTTATTTGGCAAAACAATATGGTTTAACTCAAATTCCTATAGCAGGTTTATCACCTGATGTGGAACCTACATTAGGGAAATTGGCTGCATTAACGGAATTAACAAAGAAGGATAATGTAAAAATTATTTATTTTGAGGAGCTAACCTCTTCAAAAGTCGCTCAGACGTTAGCCAAAGAAATAGGTGCTAAAACTGAAGTTTTAAATCCATTGGAAGGATTAACAAAAGAAGAGCAAGAAAAAGGTTTAGACTATATAGATGTTATGAAAAAAAATCTTGAGGCATTAAAACTATCTATTTTAGAGTAATACTTATATGAGGCTAGGATTATTAATCCTAGCTTTTTTTATCCTAAAAACGTCATTGGTCTGAGAATCTCCGCATAATCCTGATGCTACCCTCTATATAAACTCACCCATACTAAAAGAGTAAAAAGTTATTTGGAGTAATATGATTTTTTCTATTGTTAATTAAAGCAATACAGTGAGCCAATCGCTCTACCCCTAGTTTAATTTGACTCTCATTCACTTGAGAGATACTTAATCGAAGGAGATTTTCCTTTTTATATTCTGGTAAAAACATTCTAGAGGCATCATCAACATAAATATGCTGCTCGTTTAGCATATGAACTACCTTTTTTGCTGTCACATACTCGGGCAAACTGATGGATAGATAGAATCCTGAAGTCGGTTTTGAAAAATGAGTATTAGCCGGTAGCAATAATTCACAGGCTTCTTGAAGGATTTGCATTTTAGTATGGTATACCTCTTTTATTTTTTTGAGATGGCTATTAAACATACCACTTTTTAAATAGATTTCTAGTGCACCTTGAGAAAGTGCTGAACTATTAAAATCCGAACTAAATTTATATCGTAAAAAATTGTTAATCATTAATGTAGGAAGAACGACTGTAGCAATCCTTAACCCTGGGAGAAAAATTTTCGAAAAGCTTTTAATATAAATCACTCTCCCAGAAGGATCAAAAGAAAATAAAGGATCTGATTTTGCATTTGGGTCAAGGTCTCCTAAAAAATCATCTTCCACTATATATACATCGTATTTTTCAGCTAACTCAACGATTTTTTTCTTTTCGCTATTCGAGTAACAATGTCCAAGTGGATTGTGAAATCTCGGGATAATATAAAAAAATTTTATATCATTATTTCGAAAAATGTATTCCAGACGATCAAGATCAATGCCTTCCATCGTTAACTCAATTCCAAAAGTATTAGCTTGTTGTAGATTGATGGACTCAATGAACCCGAAATAAGTAGGCTGTTCAATTAGAATATTGTTTTTTCCATTTGGAAAAGGCATAGAAATTAATAAATTAAGGGCTTGCTGCGAGCCAGAAACAACGACTACTCTTTCAGGTTGAGTGAACACCTGTAGATTCTGCAAATATTTCACTAGCTGTACTCGTAATGAGTAAAGACCTTGTTGATCAGAGTATGTAAAAAGCTCTTCTTTATATTGTTCAATTGCTTGATTCATACAATGTTGAAATTCAAGATAAGGCATAACGTTTTTATCTGGACCAGCAGACAAGAAGTCAATCACGTCATTTTCATTCGACGCATTTTGAAATTCATTCACAACAAAGTAGCCACTTTTAGGAACTGAATAAATTAAATGCTCTTTTTCTAGTTCTTCGTATGCTTTAATGACTGTATTTTTGCTACATGATAAATGCTCAGATAGCTGACGAACAGAAGGGAGTTTACTACCTGCAATGAGCGAACCATCTTTTAGCCGAAGCTTAATTTCTTCCTTTATCTTAATATATTTTGAGCTCATATCTTTTCCTCCTTTTAACTGAACCAGGACAGAAGGGTAAAACAATGGTTTAATTTTATTGTATGTACCCGTTATTATTTTGATTATATCAGAACTGTTTTTTTAGAAAAGCAGAATATGGTACAGATATGATACAAAATAAAAAGATAGGGGTAGGATAAGATGCAGAGAGAAACCAGAGAGATATTTGGATTATTGTTGGGATTTGTAGGTGTTATTTGTTTTAGCTTAACGCTCCCTTCTACAAGTATTGCAGTAGAGTATTTTGGGACCACGGTCGTCGGTTTAGGAAGAACAGTTGTTGCTGCTATTTTAGTAGCTGTGGTATTGATCGTTCGAAAAGAAAAACTACCTTCTCCAGGCCAATTCAAAAGTCTACTTATTGTTACTGTTGGTGCAGTTTTAGGATTTCCTCTCCTCACTTCTTGGGCAATGGAATCCTTGCCTGTTTCTCATGGAGCTGTGGAATTAGCCCTGTTACCGTTAGCAACTGCCGGATTTGCTATGTTTAGAGCAGGTGAAATCCCTTCTCTTAAATTCTGGATTTCAAGTATAATCGGCTCTTTAGCTGTCATTATGTATGCACTTCATCTTGGATTCGGTCAATTGCAATTTGCCGATTTAGCTTTACTAGCAGCAGTGATTATACTGGGACTTAGTTACGCAGAAGGGGGGAAATTAGCGAAAGAATTAGGTAGCTGGCAAGTGATTGCTTGGGCAATTATGATCGGTGCTCCATTTTTCATTATTCCAGTTGGGCTAAACCTTACAACTGAAATGCTCCATGCCCCAATACATGCTTGGGTTAGTTTTATTTATCTCGCAGTGGTTAGTCAATTTCTAGCATATGTTGCTTGGTATAGCGGAATGGCTATGGGCGGAATAGCAAGAGTTAGTCAGATTCAATACTTACAACCATTTTTGATGATTCTATTTGCAACAGTATTTCTAGATGAATCCATCACATTTTTCACTCTTGTAATAGCAGTGATTGTTGTCTTTTCAGTTATATTAGGCAAAAATGCTACCGTTTCAAAAAAAGATCACTATCAAAGAAAAACTAACTAAATGTTCAGCATTGGAATAGCTAAGGGCCATAAATTTGCACGGCTCAACCTCGCATACTAAACTGACCGAAATGGCTTATACGATGACGAGCGGTTCTCAGAACGTGTTCTTGTTCCATTGACCGTAACGTAAATTGGTCTGGCTATGGGGTTTTTCATCCGTCGCGTTATAGTCAACCATTCGGCGATAAATTCGATGCATTGATGTTCCAAATTATATTCAACAGCCCTGATTTAGGACGTTGAACTCCCTTCTTTTGGGAAGGGAGTTCGTTAACCGTATGCTGTGAAAGCCACACATACGGTGTGAACAGGGGGAAAAGGGAGTGATAACTTCAAACCCTTACCTATCTGTATGAAGATGGAGCTGCGGCAGCGGCTCCTTTTCCTATTGTTCTACAGGGGCAGAATACCCCAACAAGAGCTTCCCTTTTTTAGGAGCCTAACAGGATTAATTATCATTTGTGTCGAATTTCTAACCTCATAACATTGAACACCGAAAAGGAGTGGGAGTATTTATGAAAACACGAGTAACAGAAATTTTTGGAATTAAATATCCAATTGTACAGGGAGGACTTGCTTACCTTGCTTATGCTGAACTGGCAGCTGCAGTCTCGAATGCAGGAGGACTTGGACAAATTACTGCGGCAACGCTAGGTACACCTGAAAGACTTCGGGAGGAAATCCGTAAAGTGCGTACACTTACCAACAAGCCCTTTGGTGTAAATTTTGCTATTGCAAGACACGACGGTAAATATCAGGACTTGCTGGAAGTTGCCATTGAGGAAAAGGTACCAGCAATTTCTATAACTGGAGCTAACCCGCAACCTGTTTTTGAACGAATTAAAGGAGAAAACATTCGAACACTGGTACTTGTATCCGGGGTTAGACAAGCACAAAAAGCCGAAGAACTAGGAGCTGACGCTTTAATGGCGGTTGGACAAGAAGGCGGAGGACATTTAGGACGTGACGAAATTGGTACAATGGTACTTATTCCTCGTGTCACAGATGCTGTATCTATACCAGTATTAGCAAGTGGTGGAATTGGCGATGGACGAGGTTTATTGGCAGCTTTTGCACTTGGGGCAGAAGGAATTGAAATGGGGACTCGCTTTATCGCCACTCAAGAGTGCGTACATGCAAACAAGAAATATAAACAGGCAATCGTTAATGCAAAAGAAACGGATACAGTGATTATAAAGAAAACATTGGGTTCACCAGGACGAGTCCTGAAAAGTGAAGTTACTCTCGATATTATTGAACGTGAAAAGGAAGGAGCAACCTATGAAGACCTGAAAGATATAATCAGCGGAAAAGCTAATTGCAGCTATATCTATGATGGAAATGAAGCAGGTTTCGGATGGGTTGGACAAGTAATCGGACTTATCAACAATATTCCTACAGTACAGGAGTTATTTGATGAGATGATTCTAACAGCAGAAAAAGGATTGAGCCGTATAGGTAATATTATGGGAGAGCGAACCCATAGATAATTTATTACTAAATTTATTGACGTTTTATCTGAATCCTGAATGGTTGCTTCGGTAACCATTTTTATTATGAAAGCAAAGATTGTGAAGAAATACTTAAACTCTAGGGGGCGATTCTGCAAAAAGGAAGGAACGTTTTCTTACTAACAAAGCGGGTTAGTTCAACAAAAAGAAGGAATAGATACCTTTAAAGAAGTAGTGTTTATCAAGAAATAAATGACGGAGGGGATTTTTATGAAGATAGAAAAAATATATGGTGATTTACCAATAATACCAAATTGAAGATAAATACCGCCGATCAGGTGGTCTTTTTATTGTACGAAAAAACCATTTCAAACATTCTTTATTTTAAAGGGGACACAAAGAGTGAGGTTTTTTGAACGGAAAATTGTGTATAATTAGTTGGATAACCTTTAGATAAATGAATTGGAGAGAAACGTATGTTTTTTCGATTAATGTATCATTTCGTCCTGCCTATTTATGTCGTATTTGCCATTTTTTCCTCGATAACGTTGGAGAGATCTCAAAACGATTTTTTAATCATTTTACTAGGCATTCTTTTTATAACAATCATTTATGTGGAAAGGATGTATCCCCGCTTTTTTATTTATATATCGATTATTGAAATGATTACGTTACTATTGTTTCATTTCACTAGCCAACTGAATTGGTGTTTCTCCATTTATATCATTTTACTTAGTAAATTCTTATTTCAAATCCAAGGAGTCCTTAAGGGAGTTTTTCTGGGTTTTGTCTTGATTGCCTTTTATACAGTTATACGGATTTCCTATACTCCAGTAAATTCCTATAACATACTTGCGATTGGATCGGACTTCTTAACTTCTCTTGCTGTAGTGCTAATCATTCAATACATCATTGAAAAGGAGCGAGAAAAAAATGTCCTAAAAGAAGAGAAGAAACGGGAAGAATTGCGATATAAAGAGGAAAAAATGAACCTTTTAGGTGAAATGGCTGCTGGACTCGCACATGAAATAAGAAACCCTTTGACTATCATACAAGGGTTCCTTCAACATTCCAAAGAGCAGAATTATAATATACAACCTTGGTACAATTTAATCCATAGTGAAGTCAGTAGGATGAATAAATTAACAGGTGAATTCCTACAATTTTCAAAGCCAGATGTTTCTTTATATCAAACTTATCCCATCCACGAGTGTCTAAAGAGAGTAATCTCCTTAACCGAATCCAAAGCCCGCAGTTCCGGACACCAAATCGTATACATAGAGTACAATCCGTATCTTTGTATACAGATGGACTTCGATAAAATGGTACAAGTTTTTGTAAATTTAATAAACAATGCCATTCAATCTATGATGGAAAGTGGAAATATTACGATTCGATTGGTTAATGTTGAGAACAAAGCGGTTGTTGAGGTTAAGGATATGGGTGTAGGTATAGAAGAGGCAGATCTGAAAAAAATCTTTAGTCCATTCTATACAACGAAATCCGATGGAACCGGGCTAGGGCTATCCATCTGTCAGAAAATCATTCAGGATCAGGCGGAACCATTGAGGCGGCAAGTATCCTGAACCAAGGAACCACATTTACCATTTGTTTTCCTTTGAAAAGTGGATATCACCAAAGTAAGTAAGATTGTAGTGAAAGGAACGGGGGGCGTTGATCCAAGAAGGATTAACGCTTATTTTTGTTGAATTTATTTCGCTAAAAGATAGAATGCCTAAGCCACTTCATATCAGGGTTATTAAATTTATTCTCCACATTTTTTACATAGGCATTTACTTAAGGGCGATACAACCTCTTATGAAAAAATAAATGTCTCTTATATAGATATTATATTTAATCCAAAACTTTACAATTGACAAAATGAACTGTAATGATTAAACTTACAGTATAATAACTGTAAAATTTTTTATTACATTTAAATATGTTTGCCAAAATATATGTAAGGAGTGTGTAAAAGTATGGTGACTCTTTTTACAACACCCAGCTGTGCTTCTTGCCGAAAAGCAAAAGCTTGGCTTGAGGAACATCAAATTGATTATATGGAAAGAAACATAATATCTAATCCCCTTACTGTCGATGAGATTAAATCGATTCTTCGCTTGACAGAAGAGGGGACTAGCGAAATTATTTCAACGAATTCAAAGGTGTTCAAAGAATTAAACGTAAATATTGAATCTCTTCCGCTTAATGAATTGTACAAATTAATAATCGAGCATCCCACAATGGTGCGCCGGCCAATTATCCTGGACGAAAAAAGATTACAAGTGGGATATAACGAGGATGAAATTCGTAGTTTTCTGCCCCGTAGAATTCGCTCATATTTGTACAACGAATTGCAAAAAGCGGCTAATTAATATGAAACAATAAGGAAAAAATTCTAAGTCTTAACAGTTTAAACTAACCCTGGAACTGAAAAGAAGGACGATCATCTTTAATGTGTAAATATGTTTTTAAAGGAGGTAAAACGGATGATTGAAGTATTCGTGACAGTAAATTATAAAGATCGAAATTACCATACCAATGTGATAGTGAAAAAAGATATGGCATGGAAAAAAATTAAACGGATAGCAAAAGAACAAGTCAAAAAGCAGTGGGATATTTAAATAAAACCAGCCTACCACGGACATTGAAAGCTAAATGGTTGACTAGCTAATCTGTAATGTTTAGTATTACAGTTGTTAATTTTAAAAAAAGATGCAGACAATACATGTAATAGTAAAAAGAAGTTATTGTCCTTAGGAGGCAAGCTCATGAATAGTGATTTTACCCTTGCCATTCATAGTTTATCTTTTCTTGCGCTTCAGCCGGACCGCATGTCAACTAGCGATGCCATTTCAGAAAGTGCTGGCGTCCATCCGGTACGCATTCGAAAAGTGCTAAGTTTGTTAAAAAAACATGGATTTATTAAATCAAAAGAGGGAACTGGCGGCGGATTTATTTTTGAGCTAGATCTTAGTGAAGTAAATCTTTGGGATATATATAAGATAACCTCAGAAGGTGCTCTGCAGCCGAAGTGTCCTGAATCAAATGAAAAGTGTATTGTAGGGGCGAATATGCAAAGAGTACTCTGTAGCATTTTCTTCGGTGCGGAAGAACATCTGGGAGAATATTTAAAGGATTATACAATCAAAGAGGTTGTTGATCTTGTTAATAAGCGTCAGTGACCGGTATGTGGCCGTATACTTCTTTAGCTAAAATGTAATAAAAAAATTACAGATTAATTATAACCAATAATAATACCATTTTAAAAACAGGTGATTGGATTAAGGCAGAATCACGGGATGGCGAATTAATCATTGGTTATATTGAATCACTGTCTAGTATAGAAGGAGTAGTAAAGGTAACCGGTGTTACAAGTGACAATAATCAAACGATTGGCAAAACCATACCTATTTTAAGTAAACAGGTTAAAAAGATGCCTGTTTCTAATGTAACCAACAAGGCACAAATTGAATTTCTCCTAGACCTGGCCTTATCAACAGGGGATAAGGAATGGTTTTTGGCGCTTTCTTCGGAGTTAAACGTGATGAAGCAGCTTGTTAATGGAGTACATTAAAACTTACAGATGGAATTCCGATGCTCGTGACAAGTTAAAGATGCTAGGAATATCAAATGTTTAATGGTAAAGGTTAGTCCAAATAGTGGAACGAATAGGTGCATTATTCCGGGAACGGTTTAATGCACTTTTTAATTTTTTATAGGACTCCCTATTTTATCTTTTTTATGAATATCTCCCGTTCCTGCATCCAATGCAGTCATATAATAGTTGCATTTATGATTTATGAGTTCCATTTTATGGTTTGTGTTGTATTTTGCATATAAACTTTTTGCTTGACCTAGAGTTAACTCTAGGGATAATTCTAGTTTTTGCAAGAGAAAAAGGGAGAAATGAATATCAAAGGGAAGTTAAGTATCTATACCCGGTACAAGTCAATTCTCTTGAAAAATCAAATGATAATGGAGGTTTAAACAAATGATAACAGCTAAAGCGCGAGCAGTCGACGGTCCAGACAAACCGTTTCGAGTTGCTGAAATTAAAAGACGTGACCTTGTTTTACATGATGTTCTAATTGAAATTAAATATGCAGGCATATGCCATTCTGACATCCATACTGCTCACGGCGAATGGGGTCCCGTGAACTATCCTCTTGTACCTGGACACGAGATTGCGGGAATTGTCGCAGATGTTGGTGCCGAGGTAACAAAGTATAAAGTCGGAGACCGAGTTGGGGTCGGTTGTATGGTAGACTCCTGTGGTGAATGTGAGAACTGCCGTAAAGGGGAAGAACAATACTGTCTAAAAGGAAATGTCCCTACCTATGCTGGTGTTGACAAATACGGTGAGCCAACTCAAGGCGGCTATTCTACCCATATTGTTGTAACTCAGGACTTTGTAGTTAGAATTCCAGATAATATTGGGCTTGATGTCGCAGCACCATTACTTTGTGCAGGAATTACGACATATTCTCCATTAAACCATTGGGGAGCTGGACCAGGTAAGAAAGTAGCTGTGGTTGGTATGGGCGGTCTTGGTCATATGGCTGTCAAAATTGCACATGCCATGGGTGCCGAAGTCACCGTTCTATCACAAACTTTAAACAAAAAGGACGATGGATTGCAATTCGGCGCAGACAACTACTATGCTACAAACGACCCTGAAACATTCGAGAAACTTGCCGGAACCTTTGATTTAATTATTAACACGGTAAGTGCAAAAATCGACATTAATGCTTATTTCTCACTATTAACTCTGGATGGTACACTGGTCAACGTCGGTGCGCCAGCGGAGCCGTTGTCAGTTAACGTATTCTCACTGATCGGTCATCGTCGTTCATTTGCAGGTTCAATGATTGGAGGCATCCGCGAGACTCAGGAAATGCTAAATTTCTGTGCAGAACATAATATTGTTCCTAAAATTGAAGTAATCTCGGCTGACCAAATTGACGAAGCCTACGAACGCGTATTAGCTTCAGATGTGAAGTATCGATTTGTGATTGATATCAGCACAATGTAAGTTGTGTAAGCGATAAATATGAAGATATGATCAAGGATGTCCCGAAATCCAGCTTTTGGGACATCCTTTTTAATTGCTTTCCTTAAATATTTTCCTTTACTTTTGAAAATTTCTCCTGAATTTCTTTTAAAAACAGATCAGCAGCAGCGGAAAAAACCTGATGCCAAATAGCACAAAAAAAGGAGGAGGTTTTAGTCCCCCTAATTAGGACTACTTTCAGCTCTAAACTTAACTTTTTTCACCTTTTTTCATCATCTTCTTTAATTTTTCTTCAGTAGAGGAACCCTCGACAGGAGTATAAATGCTACACCAAAAATCAGTATTACCATGAACTTGTAAAGAAGTTAAATTAAAAATCATTTTACCTGCCTTGGAATGTCTAAATTCAATTAATACTTCGGGAGCCATATTTACCTGATTTTCTTGCCATAGGGACTGAAACTCTGGATTAAGATTAGTCATTTCTTCGAGAAATTGAGTGTACCATTCATCCCCCATATGTTGTCCATAATAAACCCGAAAGATGGAAAGAAAGCCTTTCACAAAATGCTCCCAATTGACAGCTAAAGACCTCAATTCTTTCCTAGTAAACACTAAGCGAATTAAGTTTCTCTGTTCAATGGGAATTTGTTCAAAATCCAAAAAAACATAGGCTGCAGCAGGATTCCAACCAACGATTTGGAAATGTCGGTCTGTGATCAGAGTAGGGCAATATTTTAATTCTGTTAAAATTTTTTCTAAAGAAGGGGAAATTTTTGTTTGTAAAACTTCTTGTTTATACACATTTGTGTTTACTTCTAAAGCTAAATCGTATAGATACTTTCGTTCATCGTTATTTAATTGTAGAGCAGATGCTATAGAATCTAGTACAGAAGACGAGACCTTAATATCTCGCCCTTGTTCAAGCCATGTGTACCACGTAGTGCTAACTCCCGCTAACTGGGCGACTTCCTCCCTCCTTAGACCTGGGGTTCTCCGCCTAGTTCCCGTTGGTATTCCTACTGTATGAGGTTGTATATTTGCACGTTTTGACTTTAAAAATTCGGATAGGGCTTCTAATCTAGTTTTGCTATTCATGTTCACATTACTCCTATCTTAAAACGATTATCATATTACTAATTATACTATGATAAACAACAACTTGTAATAGGATAAATACAGTGTGAAAATATAGATAATCTTTACGAGGGGGAATAGATATGGAACGAGTTGTGATTACAGGAATGGGTGTCGTGTCACCCTTGGGAAACAATGTTGAAAAATTTTGGAGGAATTTAGCCGAAGGCAGATCTGGAATTTCTTACATTAATACATTTGATGTTAGTAAACATAAAACCAAAATTGCTGGACTAGTTAGGGATTTTAGAGCTGAAGATATACTTGGTCAGAAGGAAGCTAGGCGTATGGACAGATTTTGTCAATTCTCTCTAGTTGCAGCTGAACAAGCATGGAACGATTCCAAACTGAACATTACGGAAATCGATTTAGAGCGTCTTAGTGTATATGTTGGTTCAGGAATAGGTGGAATTGAGACTTTGACTAAAAATATTGATATTCTTCGAGAAAGAGGACCGCAAAGGGTAAGCCCCACGTTGGTTCCATCGATGATTGCAAATGCAGCTTCAGCACAAATAAGTATTAAATATGGTGCATTGGGACCTTCCATGGCACCTGTTTCCGCTTGTGCAATTGGAAATACTTCTATCGGTGAGGCGTTCAGAATTATTCGGTATGGTATCACTGATATAGCATTTGCTGGAGGGGCTGAAGCAGCCGTAACAGAATTGTCATTAGCCAGTTTTGAAAATGCAACTGCTTTATCTTCAAGGAATGATGACCCAAGTGCTGCTAGTCGTCCTTTTGATTCGAATAGAAATGGATTTGTAATGTCTGAAGGTGCAGGAATCTTAATACTTGAATCATTAACACATGCTTTACGAAGAAATGCACGAATTTATGCTGAAGTAATTGGATACGGTGCTAGTTCTGATGCATATCACATGGTTTCCACTCATCCAGAAGGTAGGGGAGCTTATCTTGCAATGAAAATGGCTTTAAAGGATGCGTCCATTTCTATTGATGATGTTGATATGATTAGTGCTCATGCAACAAGTACAAAGATAGGTGACATATCTGAAACAATAGCTATAAAAAAATTGTTTGGCGAACAGGCATACAGAATACCTGTTACTGCAAATAAGTCGATGACAGGTCATTTATTAGGAGCAGCTGGTGGAGTTGAAGCAATTGTATTAGCAAAAAGCCTGCAGGAGGGTATTATTCCTCCCACTATCAACTTAGAAAAACCCGATCCTTTATGTGATTTAGATTTTGTACCGAACGTAGCCCGACAAACAAATCTCAAAATAGGTCTCTCCAATTCATTTGGGTTCGGCGGGCATAATGCAGTCATTGCTTTGAAAAAATATGAAATGTAAAAATAATTTTTAAAATTGGTTAGAAAATCAACAATACTCTTTAAAAGAAAAATAGCATTATGCGGATTTTAGATTCTTTAGTTATGAAGACAAATGAAACCTGTGGTTAAAGGACGGTTATAAGGGCGATTCTTCAACATGAAGGTCGCCTTTTTCTGTGTGCCAGGCATGTCATTAACTAGGCGGTGCAAGTCCGCTATGGGCGGAGAATAAGAAGGACCTCCGAGGTTAGAATTATGATGAAGGGATAATGAAGAAATAATTCTAATCGGAGGTATATGTATGAATGACAATTATCATTTATGATTCATTTAATAGTCCTGTATTATTATTCATTTTTAGAATGAAGGCAAATTTAAGCTAACAGGACGAGGTTCCTGTCCCCCCGACCCTATATTTGAACTGGAACTTGAATTTCGAATGTAATCTCATTTGGTTTATCTGTGATTGTAATATCGACGTGCATAATTTGCAGCGCATCGCCGGTTATTTGATATCCGGTTTCATCAAGATATTCCAATATCTTACTCAAACTTTCGCTTCGATTCCATAATAATTCCCCGTTATAACGAATACACGCAAATAACCCAGCAGGAACCGTCATTTGACACTGTTTTGGTATTTTTTCTTTATTTTTTGCCACTACAAAAATAATGGATGGTTCTTCATATCGTTTCGCTCTAAGATCCGCTTCCTGGATGATAATGCCTAGTCTATTACTAGCCAGAATTGGTGTCTTCTCGGTGAGCATATTCTCTAACCTTATAACACCATAACTGAGTTCCAAATTATTATTTATTTTTTCATTTAAGGTAATTAACTTCCTTCTTCCTATTTCGCGGAAAAACACCGATTGAAGTTCCTTTTCTTTCGCTACATGCTCCAAGTATCCAATTTTCCCCCGAATATTTTCCTCCAAGTCATGTAACTCGTCCAGTTTTGACACAAGTTCCGTATGCTTGGTTTTCAGAATATCCAAGGACTTATTAAAATTACGTTCATTAAAATAATCCTTTATTTCGTCCGTACTCATCCCAAGTTGCCGCAACTCTTTAATGGTCCCTAAAACTTCATATTGAAAAATAGAATAGTAGCGATACCCCGAATCAGGATCGACATATTGCGGTTTGAATAGGTCAATCCTATCATAGTGGCGTAAGGTCTCCGTCGTTACCCCCCGTAACTTCGCCATTTCGCCAATGGTTAATTTTTCCTTTATTTTCAGTGAAATCACCCCCCTATAAAATATAATACACCTATTGACCTTTGTGTAACAACAATGTTTATAATAAAAATACGAAATCTTTTAAATCATCTAAGAATTAAATTTATTAACACGGAGGGAGTTGAGTTATGAAACAGAAAGCGCTTGCAAGAACACTTACTTTGTCACAGGTTGTTTTTTTAGGGATTGCATGGAATAACCCCATGGTGTTTTTTAATACCTATGGAATTGCTGCCGTTACCTCAAGAGGTGTTATTACGACAGCATACCTTATTGCTTTTCTAGCAATACTTTTTACAGCTCTCAGCTATGGCAAGATGGCGAAAGCCTACCCGATCTCAGGTTCAGCTTATTCCTTTACGCAAAAATCTATTAATTCTGAGGTTGGGTTCATTATCGGTTGGACGATTATGCTGGATTATTTGTTAACGCCTATGGTTACCTGCTTGATGTCCACTGTCTTTTTAAGTGCTGTATTTCCTGGAATCCCGCATTATGTGTTGGTAATTGTGTTGACTGCAAGCATAGTGTCTCCGAGCATACTAGGTGTGGAGATATCAGCAATAACTAGTAAAATTTTTGTTATTGCTCAAGTCATTTTTGTTTGCCTTTTCTGGATATTAACCTTCAAAAGTTTATCAGAAGGAGTAGGAACGGGTAGTCTTTTCTCAATTAAGCCCTTGTTTGATGCAGATGTTTCCTTGTCCGTTATCTTGGCAGGTGCTACCATTCTTTGTTTTAGTTTTCTTGGTTTTGACTCACTCACCACTTTATCAGAGGAAACAATCAATCCCGAAAAAACGATTCCAAGAGCCATTATTATCATGCTATTGTTTATCGGAGTTTTGTATATTGGCTCTTCTTACCTAGCACAATTGGTGAGTCCGGGTATTTCATTCAAACATGCTGATTCTGCAGCCCTTGAAATTGCAGTACTTGTCGGAGGAAATTTATTTAAGTCCATTTTTATTACAGCAGTGATTATTGGTAATTTCTCTTCAGGAATCGCTTCAATTACAAGCGCATCGCGAGTGTTATATGCGATGGGACGAGATTCCGTATTACCCAAAAATATATTTGGATACATTCATCCTAAATTTAAAACACCGTCACATGGCATCATTGTGATTGGCGTAGTTTCTTTACTCGCAATTCTATTAACCCTAGAACAAGTTATTAAGTTTATCAATTTTGGAGCGTTAATTGCCTTTACATCTGTAAATCTGTCTGTAATCGCCCATTATTTTATCAGAAATCATAAGCGTTCTTTTATGGATTGCATTCGGTACCTATTATTACCACTCATTGGTGCAGCGTTTACGATATGGTTATGGTCGCATTTAGAAATGGATGCGTTGATTCTAGGGGGCATCTGGATGGCATGCGGCTTGATTTATCTTGTCTATATGACGAAATGGTTCCGCAAACCACTTCCTGAGTTTCATTTTGATAAAGAAATGATTCCACAGGATGTCCAAGACATTGATCGAGAGGTTATCCCTCAACAGGTAAGGTAAAAATAAAATATTGGAGGTTTGTAAAAATGCTGAAGTTGAAAATGTTTATTAATGGTGAATGGATGGATTCATTAAGCGGAGAAAAGAGTCATGTTGTGAATCCTGCAAACGGTAAAATTATGGCTGAGGCTCCGCATGGAAGTAGAGAAGAAGCCCAAATGGCGATTAATACTGCACGAACAGTTTTTGACTCCGGAATTTGGTCAGACTTACCGGCATCTGAACGTGCATCCTACTTATTTAAAATAGCGGATAAGATTGAAGAAAAGTCAGACGAGCTTAGCAAACTTGAAACAGAGAATACGGGAAAACCCCTTAAAGAATCAGAGTTTGATATTGCTGATACTGTGAATTGCTTTCGTTACTATGCTGGGTTAGTGACAAAGCCAAATGGTCAAACGTATTCTGTTGCCGATCCTGTGCAAGCAATGGTTATTCGGGAACCTGTCGGTGTATGCGGACTTATCGCTCCATGGAATTTTCCATTGTTGACGGGAGCTTGGAAAATAGCCCCTGCGCTTGCTGCGGGAAATACGCTTGTATTTAAACCAGCTGAAATCACTCCAGTCACCACTTACAAATTATTTGAGATCATGGAAGAAGTGGGGGTTCCAGCTGGTGTTGCAAACCTAGTTTTGGGAGGTGGTTCAACAGTAGGAAATGAATTAGCGGAAAACCAAAAGGTGGATCTGATTTCTTTTACAGGTAGTACAGCAACGGGTAGAAGCATCATGAATTCAGCAACAGGAAATATTAAAAACATTTCACTCGAACTAGGCGGCAAGTCGCCAAATATTGTTTTCGCTGACGCAGATTTTGAGACAGCCATCGATTATGCGTTGAATGGGATTTTTACCAATGCCGGTCAAGTATGTAATGCGGGATCCCGTTTACTATTAGAAGAGAGCATTCATGATAAGTTCATTGCTAGATTGGTAGAAAGAGCGAAAAAGATTCAGGTTGGCCCTGGGGATGATTCGTCTACCGAGATGGGTCCGCTTGTAAGTGAAGCCCAAATGAAGAATATCCTTGAATATATTCAAATTGGCTTAGACGAAGGGGCTATATTAGCTTGCGGTGGCAACCGTATCACAAGCAACGGGCTTGAAAATGGTTATTTCTTTGAGCCAACAATATTTGTTGACACCAATCCTGACATGAAAATTGTTCAGGAAGAGATTTTTGGACCAGTTCTTGTCGTTCAAAAGTTTAAAGATGAAGCGGAAGCAATCCAGCTGGCAAATGATACTTCATACGGGCTTGCAGCAGGTGTTTTTTCACAAGATGGCGCCAAAGCTTTGAGGGTTATTAAAAAAGTAAGAGCCGGAATTACCTATGTTAATGCTTATGGCCTTGCCTATAATGAAGCACCGTGGGGAGGTTACAAGCAGAGCGGAATTGGCCGCGGGTTAGGAACCTTTGGTTTGGATACGTTTACTGAGGTAAAACAAATCAATATTAATTTAGATGTTAAGCCAACTGAATGGTTTAGCAATTAATTAAATATAGAAAATATCAACATTAAATTCAAAATATTTAAAAAAATAGGAGGAATTCATTATGTTATGGGACTTTCATTTTAATCTGCCTACATCTATAGAGTTTGGGAATGGAAAAGTAAAGAATATTGGGAAAAGGGCTAAGGAATTAGGTGGAAATAAAGCCCTAATTATTACCGATAAAGGACTTGCACAAACAGGAATTTTGGAAAAAATCACACAGTCATTAGATCAGGAAGGTGTCAATTATATTGTTTATGATGAAATATCACCTAATCCAAAAGATGTAGATTGTGAGAGTGCTTATCAACAGTTTAAAAACGAGAACATCGATCTTTTAATTGGTCTCGGCGGTGGAAGTTCAATGGATACAGCCAAAGCAATTGGGACACTTTTTACACATGGAGGAGAGCTAAGAGAACGTTACGGCGTAAATTTACTAGAACGAGAAATCCCTCCACTAATTTGTATTCCGACAACTTCAGGTACCGGTAGTGAAGTTACAAGAGGTTCTGTCATTACCGATACCGTGACGAAACAGAAGGAGGCGATACTAGATTTGAAAATCGCTCCTAAACTGGCAATTGTCGATCCTGAATTGACTTTAACATTGCCTAAATCGATTACAGCTGCTACAGGAATGGATGCACTTACACATGCAATTGAAGCTTATACCTGCAAAGTTGCTCAACCACTTTCAGATACTTTGGGACTATATGCCATTGAATTAATAGCTAAAAACCTTCCATTAGCAGTAGTAAATGGGCATGATTTAGAGGCTAGGAAAAATATGCTTTTGGGCAGTTTAGTTGCAGGTATCGCCTTTGATAACACTGATCTTGGGGCTGTACATGCGATGGCCGAACCACTTGGAGGACTCTATGATACTCCACATGGAGTGGCGAATTCTATTTTTCTTCCACATGTATTTGAATTTAATATTCCTTCAAATCCAGAAAAGCACGCCATGGTAGCAATCAAGCTTGGGGCAAATCCTGAAGGAAAAACAGTTGAAGAAACGGCGAACGAAGGTGTTGTGTTGTTAAAAGAGCTGGCAAGTAAAATCGGCATTCCTATCTTCCGAGATTTAGGCAATATAAATCCAAAAGACTTCCCTTTCCTAGCCGAAGGAGCCTTTAAACATTTGTGTACTCAGGCGAATTCAAGAGATTTGACAAAAGAAGACTATCTGAACTTATTTCAAAAGACTTATGAGGTGAAAACCACAACTTTAATTGAAAATTAATTGAGAAAAAGTATAAAAGTAGAATTTATAATCTTCGGTTAAGGAATGGCCTGCCAGCAAAAAAACTTGCATAAGGAAAAAGTGTGGATGAAAATTTAGAAGGAGGCAGCATGAATGTCTAATCGTGATGAAAAGCAGTTTTTAAATTTACCATTTACAGGAATTTGTACTTTTGGGAAATACCCAATGTGTGCGAATCTGAACCAGCTAGACGCAGATGTGGCGGTCATTGGGGTGCCTAATGACATGGGTACACAATGGAAATCAGGAGCAAGAATGGGCCCTAGAGGAATCCGCGAAGGCTCTACATTATATAGTTTCGGTCTGGATGGTGCTTATGATATTGAAAACGATATTATGTACCTTGGGCCTGAATGGAAAGTAGTCGACTGCGGTGATGTAGACATGGTACACGGAGATATTATGCAGTGCCATGAGAATACAGAAGAAGCAATCCGAAAAATTATTTCCAAAGGTGCTATGCCGGTTGTATTAGGCGGCGATCATTCCATCACAGCAGCAGTCGGAAAAGGACTAGAAGACATAGGTCCGTTTCATGTGATTCAAATTGATGCCCATTTAGACTGGGCGGATCATCGCTCGGGAATGCGGTATGGTCACGGAAATTGCATTCGCCGCTTATCTGAGCTGGATTACGTTCAGAAGATATTTCAGTTTGGCATTCGCGGGATTAGCAGCAGCAAAAAAGAAGACGTCGAAGCAGCAAGAACATATGGCAGCGTGATACTATCACCGCGTCAGATGAGAAAGATAGGACTTAAGGAAGTGCTGGAGCTAATTCCTGCCGGCGAAAAATATTATGTAACGATTGATATTGACGGAATCGATCCGTCAATTGCGCCTGGAACAGGTACACCTTCTCCAGGCGGCCTCCTCTACGATGAGGTTAATGAATTGCTTGAAGGGATTTCCAAAAGAGGAGAAGTAATCGGGTTTGATTTAGTAGAAGTTGCCCCTCCATATGATCCAACGGGCATGACCGGACAAGTAGCAGCCCGTATTGTACTAGACTTACTCAGCTATGTATTAAAAGAAAAAGAGAAAAAAGTGAATAAAAAATACGGAAAAGAAAAAGAAGAAATGCTTTTTTAATTGGGATTGCTTCCTACTGGGACGAATGGATGTTAATAAAAAGAGAGGAATGCAACGCGCTCCTCTCCTTATTTCTATAGACCCTTTCCTAACTGTATGAATAAGCAAAATATCCTCGAACTGTGCAGCAAGCAAATAGCTTTTTTATATGATAAGTATATGTTAATTTTTGTTCTTGTCCAATTCGATATTTAATGATCTGACATACGATGTTCTATCTAACTATTAATTAAGGTGGTGATATATTATGTCAGATGGTTATGGCGTTAATTTTGCTTTAATCGTGGTGCTTTTCATCCTTTTAATTATTGTCGGTATATCTTTCGTTAAATACTAGTTATCTCTCTCTTGAATTGCAAGTTTGACCTTCTAGAGCTTTTTTTAATAATGGAATCTATTTTGGTTCCTTGTATAATGAAATCCCCAATAAACTTTCAATCAGAAACCATTCCGTCCTGTTCACAAAACCTTCATATTGCACAATTCAAATGCCATCTCTTGACATTCTCCTTGGAACCATTTTGCATATTTTCCAGCCAAAATGGGCAATTTTTATCAGTATAAGACCTTGGTAAAAAATGCTTTTTGGGGAGGAAAATAATGATTTTTAATAAAGAGCAGCTTAGAGAAGAAGCGCATAAAACTGCATTAACCCACGATCCTTTCATAAGCCGAAAGAAATCAGCGCGCTTTTTACGGTCAAATGAGTCGGACTTTGAGAAATTGCGCATCTTTGTTAACGACTTAAGAGATAATCGTTCATCCTGTTCACAGCCAGCTGAAGAGTGGTTACTAGATAACGCGGAATTTTTGGAAGAGCAGGTACTTGAAGTAAACCAAAATTTAACAAAGAAATTTGCTAACTCTTTACCCCACCTTAAAAAAACGGGGGATTCCAGAGTTTTTTCTATTTGTACAGACTATCTTCAATTTAACGACGGGCATTTGGATATGGATTCATATATTTCCTATCTCCAGTCATATCAGGAAGTTTCTGTATTGGCATTGGGTGAAGTTTGGGCTGTACCGCTTATTATGAGGGTGGCTTTGATTCGTCGGCTGGCCGAAATCATGGATACAGTCAAGGAAAGACGCGATGTTTGTGTGTTGGTTGAGAAGTTACTTTCTGGTATCAAGACATCGGAGATCACACCAGAAAAACTGAAGCAAGTAATAGAGGAAGCTGGACATGAAATGCCTCTTTCTGGACCGATGATTGTCCATTTGGTAAAACATCTGCGCGAACGAGCTGATTATACAGCAACAGTCGGTGAATGGCTCATTTGCAAATTGGAGAATGGACCAGAGAGCCTGGATCACATATTGTCATATGAATTTCAGCTCCAAGCAGCATTGCAAGTGACGACAGGTAACCTGATCACAAGCTTGCGTAAGCTTTCTCGCTGGGACTGGAAGGAAACCTTTGAGCAAATTAGCATAGTTGAACAATCACTAAGGAAAGAGAAGACCGGCTTTTATGCGCAATTGGACTTCTCCAGTCGTGAAACTCTCCGAAAGAGGGTCGAGCAGCTAGCGAGACGTTTAAATCTGCCGGAAAACCTTGTGGCATCACAGGCAGTGGAACTTGCGGATAAATATGGAGAGGAACGATCAGTTGAGGCACCGCGAGAACCGGCAAAGAGCGAGGTACGAGCCGATAAAAATGGAAAGGAACTTAACGAGAGAAATAGTAAGGAGAAAAATCGGCAATTATTTGTTGCCTATTACTTATTAGATCCCAAGGGCAATATGCTATTGAGACAAGCATTAAAAATGTGTGGTAAACCACGAGCTCTCCCAGAAACAGGGTTAATGCGCCGAGCCACGGGGACGTATTTTAATATGTTAGCAGTATTCTTCGTTGTTTTCTTGATTGGCTTTTCGATCTGGATAGGTTGGGATGAATTTTTTTCACCGCTTCAATGGCTTGCTATTCTAGGAATTCTCTTGTTCCCAGCGACAGAATGGGCAGTTACTTCAGCTCATTGGTTCATTGAACGAGTCAAAGGTCCAGTCCCATTATTGAGATTTGATTTTTCAAAAGGAATTTCCGCTGATGCGAAAACGATGGTTGTGATTCCTGTCATCTGGACCTCGATAACAGAAGTAAAGGAGTTGGCGGACCGGCTTGAACTACATTATTTGGCGAATCGGGATTCCAATCTTCACTTCGGGTTATTGGGCGACTTCAAGGATGCGGAGACAGAGTCTCTCGAACAGGATGAAATCATTTTAACAGCCGCCAAACGAGAAATTGAACGATTACGAAATACCTATTCCAACACAAACTTTCATCTCTTTCAGCGAAAGCGGCAATGGAACCCGTCTGAGGGTGTATGGATGGGATGGGAGAGAAAGCGAGGAAAGTTAGTAGAACTTGTAGAGCTGCTAAAAGGGAGAAAGGATACCAGCTTTGCTTTAATAAAAGTCGATTTGACTATACTTCAGGATGTGCGTTATATCATTACTCTCGATTCAGATACGCAGCTTCCACTTGAAAGCGCACAGCGAATGATTGGGACACTGCATCTACCCTATAATCAGCCGGTTCTAAATGATACAAAGACAAGAGTGATAGAGGGCTACGGGGTGCTTCAACCAAGACTCAGTATGAGTCATGAGGCCTCAATGAAATCGCGCTTTGCTGGTCTTTGGTCAACAGATCCAGGTTTTGATCCATATGCGTTTGCAGTTTCTGATCCATATCAAGATGCGCTAGGTCAGGGAATTTTCACGGGAAAAGGAATATTTGATGTTGATACGTTTTTTCAAGTGCTATGTGAACGGATTCCGGATAACCGGGTGTTGAGTCATGATTTACTTGAAGGCAGTTTCCTGCGTGCAGGCCTACTTTCCGATATTGAATTTATTGATCATTATCCAACAAAGTTTATCGTCTTTCAAAAGCGGCTGCATCGCTGGGTAAGAGGAGATTGGCAGCTATTACTATGGTTGCTGCCAAGAATGTATAACCGAAGAGGTGAACTGCTACCAGTCGATTTGTCTGTGCTGACTCGGTGGCAGATCATTGATAATATGCGGCGGAGTCTATTGTCTACGTCATTATTTGTCACCCTTTTTTTAGCAGTCACGATCCTTCCGGGTTCACCTTTACGCTGGATCGCTTTGGTGGCTGCAACTTGGTTCTTGCCGGTTCTTCGCCAGCTTGTCACCGTTCAAATTGGTTTCATGAATCTGAGTAGTGTTTTAAACACGGGGGCTCAAGTCTTGTTAGGGATTGTTACCCTGCCGTTTCAAATGGTCCTTTTGCTCGATGCCATTGCTAGAACGTTGTACCGTTTATTGTTTTCAAAAAAACGATTGCTCGAATGGGTCTCATCCGATGAAGTGAATCGCAATAGCGAACGGAAGGGGACTCCTTTGCTCCAAGGCATGTGGGGAGGGTATGTTCTTTGTATTTTGTTTTTGGCGGCAACATTATTTAATGAAAATAAAGTGGTCCAAATCATTGGGCTTTCCTTAAGTGTGATGTGGGTATGTGCTCCAATAGTAATAAGGTGGCTCGATCAGCCGTCTCCACAGGAACATATGGTTTTTTCGGAAGATGAGCTCGAAGAATTGACGAACCTGGCTCAGCAAATATGGTCTTTTTATGAAGATTATGTTACCGAAAAAGATAACTGGCTGCCACCTGACAATGTGCAAATGGACCCGCCGAACGGGGTGGCGCATCGAACCTCTCCTACCAATATCGGGATGTATCTTACCTGTGCTTTAGCGGCAAGGGATTTTGCGTTTATTGATACCCCTGGATTAATTTTGCGGTTGGAGCGTACATTGGAGACACTTGAGCGGATGGAAAAGTGGGAAGGGCATTTATACAATTGGTATGATACAGAGACACTGAACCCGTTATCGCCAAGGTATATATCAACCGTTGATTCAGGAAATTTAGTAGGCTGTCTTATTACGGTAAAAGAAGGCTTAGCCGAGTGGCTGGAATCCTATGATAAAAAGGAAACTCCGATTTACCACTTTCATAACAATGATAAGCTGCAAACTGCTTTTTCCGAAGAAATCGCACCAGATGTCTCGAGACAACTAAATGGTAAGAAGGCAAGTATTATTTGGCGCGATAGGGGTCAAATGTTGCTTAAACGTATCGAAAAATTGATTGAAGTAACCAATTTCCAGCCACTATTTGATCATAGAGCTAAGCTATTTTCCTTAGGATACCATGCTGATCGAAATATACAGGATGAGGTTCTATATGATTTAATGGCGTCTGAGGCAAGAATTGCTAGCTTTGTCGCGATTGCGCTTGGTCAAGTGTCTGTGTCCCACTGGCATGTACTTGGAAGAACGATGACTAGAGTTGGGAAACAGCCCGTCCTCTTGTCCTGGTCTGGAACCATGTTTGAATTTTTAATGCCATGGTTGTTAATGAGGACCTATCGAAATACATTGTGGGAAAAGACGTATGCTGCGGTTGTTGATCGCCAAATTCAATACGCACACCAGCAAGGAGTGCCATTCGGGATCTCCGAGTCAGGCTATTATGCATTTGATTATCAAATGAATTACCAGTATCGGGCCTTCGGTGTTCCGGGTCTCGGATTTAAACGGGGACTTGAACAAGATTTGGTGATCGCACCTTACGCCACGATCATGGCTCTGCCATTTGCAAAGGATCAAGCTTTGGATGCTTTGAAAAAAATAGAACAGTTAAATGGTCGAGGAAAATATGGCTTTTATGAAGCAATGGATTTTACGCAAGAACGGCTGCCTAATGGCAAGCAACATAAGGTGATTCAAAGTTTTATGGCCCATCATCAAGGGATGAGCTTCCTAACTCTGGCGAACCTATTACTGCCAAAAACAATGGTAGAGAGATTCCATCGGAACAAACAAATACGTTCAGCAGAATTGCTCTTACAAGAACGGATTCCTAAAACGCCTAAGTATATTAAGCATCCAGCTTTGGGACGTGTACATAAGCCTTATTCAAAAAACGCTCAGGATGTTGAAACCGTAAGAGAATATATTTCACCTGACACAAGGGTTCCCGAGGTCAGCGTTCTTTCAAATGGTTCGTTCTCAACAGTGGTAACGAATACCGGCAGTGGTTTTAGCCAGTACAAAGGTTTATTAGTCTCTAGATGGCGCGAAGACCCGGTAATGGATCCATGGGGGAGCTATGTTTATATTAGGGATATCTCCCAAGATAAACTATGGTCAGCGTCGTACCAACCATGCCGAGTAAATTCTTCGGAACAACGCGTACAATTTGGATTAGATCGTGCAACATATATGCGGGAGGATGGAAAGGTTAAGACAAGTATGGAGATTTGCGTTTCATCAGAATGGAATGCGGAGCTGCGTAGAATAACATTGACAAATAGCGGTGAAGAAGCAAAAGTTTTGGAGGTTACTACTTTTGTTGAGCTAGCTTTGTCCAATCCCATCGCAGATATTGCCCATACTGCCTTTAGCAAGCTGTTTATTCGGACTGCTTTCGATGCGGAATCAAGCTGCCTTATCGCTGGCCGAAGACCTCGTGAAGCGAATGACCAGACACTTTGGTCAGCACATTCACTCATGGTGGACGGTGATACGCTTGGATCGGTTGAATTTGAAACAGACCGCGCTAGCTTTATTGGCCGGGGCTATCGACTCTCCAATCCCCAAGGAATTCGTACTCGCCTTCGTGGTAAGGTTGGTTCGGTCGCCGATCCAGCCTTTGTGATGAGACGGCGGATCTGCATTGAACCCGGTAAGCAAATTCGATTAGTTGCCGTTACTTCGGTTAGTGAGACAAAGGAAGATGCGATCGAAATTGTGCGTAAGTTTGCTCCTAATCAAGCAGTGGAACGGGCGTTTCAATTATCATGGAACCGAGGACAGATTGAAATTCGTAATCTGCATTTAACGAATAAAGAGGCAACTAATTTCCAAAGGCTGGCAGGTCATATTTTATATACTCCTCCGCTCAAGAAGGGCCGAGGGCAAAGTATTTCAATCAATACTAAAGGTCAGTCCGGACTTTGGAGTTTTGGGGTATCTGGGGATCGACCGATCGTCCTCGTCCGAATTGAAGACCGCAGCCAAATGCCGTTCGTGGTTAAAATATTAACAGGTCATGAATACATCAGGCGACTAGGTCTTTTATTCGACCTTGTTCTCCTTAACGAATCGGAGGAAGGCTATCAACAATTCTTGCAAGAAGCACTTCAGCAGTCGGCAGAACATGGAGTGGACCGTTTTGGTGCAGGTTTATCTGGTGTATATGTCATCGCCTCTAATCAATTGGCTGCGGAGGACAAAACATTGTTAATGGCAGTAGCTCGGGTCGAGTTCCGTGCAGGCGGAGCTAGTTTAGAAACGCAAATGCGCTTGTCTAAGGTTGAAACAGAAAATGGACTGCCTAAGGCTGAAACGGAGAATGGGTTGCCGGAACAACTTAAGCCGGTGCCTTCTGCTAAAAATAAGTACGTTTTTTCTGGGCAAACCATCCAAGAGGAAACGAAGGATTGGTTATTTTTTAACGGTTGGGGCGGGTTTTCCCCCGATGGAAAAGAGTACCGGATCATGATCAAAAATGGAAATCACTTGCCGGCGCCGTGGATTAATGTCCTGGCCAATCCTCGTTTTGGCTGTCTCATTTCCGAGATGGGATCGGGTTATACGTGGTGGGGGAACAGCCGTGAATGCAAGCTAACGCCATGGTCCAATGATCCCGTCCTTGATCCACCTACGGAAACAGCCTATTTAAGAGATGAAGAAAGTGGCCAGGTGTGGTCAGGTGCACCATCCTCAGTCCATTCAAACGAGCCATATAAAATAACGCATGGCAAAGGATTTACAAAGTTTGATCACGAAAGAAACGGCATTAAACACGAAATGCTGGTATACGTACCATTAGAGGATCCTGTGAAAATCATCAGGGTGAAGCTGCAAAACAAGACTGCGGAGCAAAGGCATATTTCTTTTACCTATTATGCCGAATGGGTTTTAGGGGTTCAACGACAAGCGAATGCACCATTTGTTGTGACCGAATGGGTTGAGTCTGAGCGGGTCATGATCGCCAAAAACACATATCAAGAAACCTTCCGTGATGCAACCGCATTTTTGGGGATGTATCCGCAGCAAGGTGCTGATACGGGCCCTGACTATTCAAACGATCTTACGTGGACGGCGGACCGCAACGAATTTATTGGACGAAATAGAAGCATGGAACATCCAGCGGGAATGGGTCGTGTTGGTTTGTCGTGTCGGATAGGCACGCATTACGAATCTTGTGGTGCGATTCAGACTAAGCTCACGCTAAAGCCAGATGAAGAACAGGTTGTCTATATTCTGTTAGGCTGCGACGACTCTAAAAAGAGCGTCTTACAGTTAGCTAAGAAATACAGCCAACCTTCCGCTTGTGATCAAGCGATGGAGGAGCTTACTGCTTTTTGGGATCATCATTTAGGCCAAATTCAAGTGTCAACCCCGTCAAAGGAAACAGATTTTTTGTTGAACGGGTGGTTATTATATCAGTCACTTGCCTGTCGAATATGGGCAAGAACTGCATTTTATCAAGCTGGAGGAGCATTTGGCTTTCGCGATCAATTGCAGGATTCGCTAGCACTCCTGCATACGATGCCAGAAAAAACAAGAGCACAAATTGTGCTCCACGCTTCCCACCAATATATAGAGGGGGATGTGCAGCACTGGTGGCATGAAGAAACTGAACGTGGTATCCGAACGACGTTTTCTGATGATTTATTATGGATGCCGTATGTGGTTTCACGTTACATCGAGCATACTGGTGATCGAACGGTTTTGGACGAAGTCGCACCGTTTCTAATGAGTGAAAAGCTTGCTGAGGGTGAACACGAACGCTATGAACCGACCGTACGATCTTCTGAAACGGGCACGGTATACGACCATTGCCTGCGAGCGATCGATCGGGCATTGGGCCGGATTGGTGAGCATGGTTTGCCATTAATCGGAGTGGGAGATTGGAATGATGGCATGAATCAGGTTGGTGTGAAGGGACGAGGCGAAAGCGTGTGGCTCGGCTGGTTTATTTGTGACGTGCTGAACCGATTTGCCGAACTTTGCGGATTACGTGGGGATTCTGAACGGGTGGAATCATTCCAGAAAATGCGCAAACAGTTAACAAACTCTCTCAACGAGCAGGGCTGGGATGGTCAGTGGTACCGACGGGCTTTTACCGATGCAGGACAATGGCTCGGTTCCATTCAAAATGAGGAGTGTCGGATCGACGCCATTGCTCAATCATGGTCCGTAATCTCAGGTGCAGCACCAATGGATCGTGCTGTTCAGGCAATGAACTCGTTCGACCGGGAGCTCGTCGAGCGGGACCTTGCTGTTGTTCGGCTATTGACTCCAGCTTTCGATCAGACCGAACCAAGCCCTGGATATATACAAGGTTATCCACCAGGAATTAGGGAGAATGGTGCCCAATATACTCATGGAGTTATTTGGGGCATCATCGCTTGGTGTCAGCTTGGTAACGGTGAAAAAGCAATGGAGATGTTTACGATGCTTAATCCGATCACGCATACTCGTACCGACCAAGAAGTAAGAAGATATACAGGTGAACCATACGCAATTGCTGCTGATGTGTATACGGCAGAACCGAATCAGGGACATTCAGGATGGACTTGGTATACGGGTGCGTCAGGTTGGTTTTATCAGGCCGGTATCGAATGGATATTAGGGATTCGGCGACGAGAAACTCGACTTTATCTTGATCCACGGATTCCAAGTGAGTGGCCGGGATTCTCGGCTACGTACCGATTTGGGAAAACTCGTTACCACATTAACGTTAAGAATGGTTCTGGTAACAGTGAAAGTGAGTTGACAGTTGACGGTGTGCAAATTCCGATTTCTGAAAAGGAAAAATCTGCTGGACCATTTGTGGAATTACGAGATGACGGACTTGACCATCATGTGGAATTGAGAATTTAGGAAAAATAAAAACATTGCTAAGCTCACTTTAATTTATAAAAAAGCTCCTGGATTAATTGAACAGACCTATTAAAGTGAGATAATGAAAAAGCACCAATTTATGCTACCTGTTCGAGTAGAATTCTTCCTACCTTTATAGTGGAGTGGAGGATTCAATGACGGCATTATCAAAGCATTTTCCTTTCCGGGACATGTTTGTGATAATGCCTTTTTCTTTTCCTATTCTTTGAAAGGAATAGGACGTCTACCCAGATGAAGAAGTTTATAGATCAATTGGGGTCAGAAGGGATTCCTACGGACGACTGTGTTTCCAATTTACTCATCTCAGTATGAAAATAAATAGAAAATATTTAATGAATAACCTAAATATGTAAAACTGATAATAGGTTATATGAAAATGATGAATAGGAGTATTCAAATGGTATGAAATTCCTGCGAAATAAAAATAAACATTCCAAGGCAGAGCAAAGAAATAAACTGAAATCTGATACAGAAGGATACTCACTCGAGCCTAATTTAGAAACTATGCTGCATAAAATTAAACAAGAAATTGGTGATAGCCCTGATCTCGTTATTCGCTCGTTTCAGATTGGGAGCACTCCAAGCATTCCAGTTGGGGTTGTTTATATAAGCGGGTTAACGGATGAGCAATCTGTTAACGAATATGTTATACGATCGTTAATGGTAGATACGGCAGACAGTAAATTAGAAATAGATTCTAATCATGTATTCGATCTTATCTTAAATAATGCTTTAACAATTGGGAATGTAAATATTCTAAAAGATTGGAATGAACTCATTTTTTCCATTTTGTCAGGCGATACAATCATTTTGATAGATGGCTATGCTGAAGCTATATCGGGCAGTACAAGAGGTGGTCAGTGGAGGGCAATTACAGAATCGACTTCGCAAGTTAATATCCGAGGACCTAAGGACAGTTTTAACGAATCCATTACAACTAATATTGCTCTTATCCGGAGACATCTTAAAAGTCCACAGCTACGATTAGAAACGATGAGAATCGGAAAGGTTTCACAGACTAATGTAGTAATTATGTATATGAAGGGAATTGTTAGTGATGAGCTTGTACAGGAGGTTCGACAGAGGCTGACAGATATCCAGATTGATGCTGTTCTTGAATCAGGATACCTTGAAGAACTTATTCAAGATCGAACCTTTACTCCCTTTCCAACTATATATAATACAGAACGGCCGGATGTAGTTTCTGGTAACTTATTGGAAGGAAGAATAGCCGTATTAGTAGATGGTACTCCGTTTATTCTCATCTTACCAACTGTTTTTTCGCAGTTCTTTCAATCATCAGAAGATTATTATCAGCGATTTGATATTGCCTTACTAATGAGATTAATTAGATATACAAGCTTTTTTATTTTATTACTGGGACCATCCTTTTACATTGCAGTTACTACCTATCATCCGGAAATGCTTCCAACCTCTCTTCTCATTAATATTATGGCTCAACGAGAAGGAGTTCCTTTCCCTGCCTTGATCGAGGCTGTGATTATGGAAGCTACATTTGAAATATTACGTGAGGCTGGCATTCGTATGCCTCGGGCAGTCGGACAAGCTGTTTCGATTGTAGGAGCGATTGTATTAGGACAAGCCGCTGTGGAAGCAGGAATTGTCACAGGACTAATGGTAATCGTCGTAGCTATAACAGGGATTTCGAGTTTCGCGATACCCGCATACAATTTGACCATTGCCGCGAGAATGATTCGTTTTCCTTTAATGATCATAGCAGCGCTGCTTGGTTTTTACGGACTGACGTTAACGATGATTTTATTAGTCGCTCATATGAATAGTTTACGTTCGTTTGGTATTCCATATCTGGCCCCTTTCACGCCTTTTTCTTGGAAAGGTCAAAAGGATACCGTGATTCGTGCTCCTTTCAAGTCTTACGTAGCGCACTCTCGTTTGATTAATCAAACAAATGCAGTGAATACAAAAACTGATAAACTCAAATCATCGGCTAGTGAATCGAGGAAATAAAGCAAAGGGGAATGCAGATGAAGCGTACGGTTTTCAGTCTTTTTTGCTTATTATGTGTATGTACAATATTCCTTACGGGTTGTTGGGATCAGCGTGAGTTAAATAAAATAGCTCTTGTAATGGCCATAGGGTTAGATAAAACAAAAGGAAAAGAGGAATATCGCGTCTCGTATGAAGTTGTGAATCCAACAGAAATTTCGGGAAAAACAGGGACAGGAAGAACTACACCTGTTACAGTTTACAATAGTTCTGGTTCTACGGTATTCGAAGCACTTCGCAATGCGGCAGAAGAAACACCTCGACAGCTAATGATTTCCCATATAAACATTATTGTAATCGGAGAAGACTTAGCAAAAGAAGGTATACACGGTATATTAGATTTTTTTGAAAGAGATGATGAAGGTCGTTTAACGTCAAATTTACTCATAGCTAAAGATGCTAAAGCGGAAGAAGTCCTTAAAACACTTACACCTATAGAAAAAGTCCCAGCATTTGCAATAAAAGGGAAACTCGACACAATGGTCAAAAAATTGTCTAAAGGCTACGATATTGAAGTGGATGAGGTGATACGGGGAGCATTAAGAAAAGGTGGCGGGCCTGCTATTAGTGGAGTTCAACTGATTAAATATGCCGAATCAGGATTAAAGGAATCCGATATAAAAAGAACCACACCAGCCACAATTATAAAAATTAGCGGTCTAGCTATGTTTAAACACGGCAAGCTAGTTGGATGGTTGAATGGTGAAACAGCACGAGGCGCTGCAGTGATTAATAATAAGCTGAGAGGGTCTGCTGTCAGTATCGGCTGTAAACAGAAAAAAAAGGGACTTAGTATTGAAGTTCGAAGTTCCAAAACTAAAATTAAAGCCAGCAGTCGAGATCGTATTCCTACCATTCACCTGTTTGTTAAACAAGAGGGCAGTATTGGACATATATTGTGTGCCATTGACCTAAAAAAGTCTAAAGAAATTAGAAAGTTAGAAGTAAAATGGGCGAAAGAAACGAAAAAAGAAGTAGAGAACGCAATATCACAAGCACAAAGAAATCACACGGATATTTTTGGTTTTGGAGAAGCATTAGAACGAACAAATAAACAAGAATGGAAAAAAATAGAAAAGAACTGGAGTAACATCTTTGCAAAATCCAAAGTAGAAGTTCATGTCGAAACGAGAATCAGACGTCCTGGGATGAGATCAATCCCATATCTTTTCAGTGAAACGGAATAGATAAAAGCGGAATGGAGAAATGTAAACGATGGAAAAAGCAAAAATTAGTGCCGGGGAGTTTTTTTCTCTCATTGTTTTGTTTAACTTTGGTACGGCTCTTGTCGTTAGTTTAGGGCTACAGGCTAAGAAGGATGCTTGGCTGGCCATTTTTTTTGGAGCAGCAGGTGGGATCATCCTTTTTTTTATATACCGTTCTCTTTTTCGAATATATCCGCAGCAACCGCTTATCAGCTATATTCAAACTATTTTAGGGAAATATATAGGATGGCCGTTAAGTTTACTGTATATCCTTTTTTTTATCTATGGTGCAGCTAGAGATGTGAGAGATGGGGGGGAAATTCTCACGAGCGCCATATTAGATCAAACACCATTACTGATTATTAACCTCTCGATCATTATAACAATCGCGTATGTTCTTTATAAGGGAATTGAAGTATTAGTCAGAACAGCTCAAATCTATTTGGTACTGGTTATATGTTTAGGGCTAATAAGCAACCTTCTTCTCATATATTCTGGAGTTATTGATATAAATAACTTATTACCCATACTTCGTGACGGATGGAAGCCTGTTTTCACAACATTTTATAGTCAAACATTATCTTTCCCCTTTGGAGAAATGATTTGCTTTGCGATGCTATTTCCATTGCTGCAAAGCGACAAGCAAGGGGTAAAAATGGGATTTTGGGCAGTCGTTTTTAGTGGTTTGACATTAAGCTATACAATCGCACTTGATATAGCTGTACTCGGTTCTGACATTGCAGGTCGCTCATCATTTCCATTGTTAACAATGATTAGTAAAATAAACATTGGGGAATTTATACAACATCTAGATTTAATTGTTATTTTAACGTTAATTATTTGCAACTTTTTCAAAATTGCTGTTTTTTATTATGCAGCTGTTATGGGGGCAACAGCTTTATTTAACCTTCAAGATTATAGGAAAATGGTAGCTCCTATCGGAATCATCATTCTCTATTCTTCTAGTATGATTGCATTTGATTTTTCAGGACATCTGGAGGAGGGAAATTTCTCACTCAAAACCATATTTCCTCTTTTTGGAGAAATCATACCTGCATTCCTTCTGCTTATAGCTGTGATTCGAAAAAAATTTAGTCAACGATTACGAGATATTTAATGAATTTTCTTTTTCACAAACATAATCATAGGCTTTAAAAACCATATTGAAATTAAAATTAAAGAGGAGGACAATTCCGTTGAATCCATCAACCAAAACGGGTTATTTAAGTTCTGCCAACATTGAGAAATTGTCTGACCTAAAAACAAGTCCATTGCAACAGCAAAACCTATACTCAGTATAAGAAGAAAAACAAATATAAAGAATGATTTCATGAAAATGAAACCTCCTGTGTGTTACAAACTTTCTCATAGTATGACTTATTGATGGTGTTTTCATTATTGCTGTTGGCAGGAACAATATGTTAAAACCTAACCATGCAAAAAACGGTTCTCCAAATAAGAAGGGTTTTTTTTGTATTGAAGGAAATTCCCCTGTTATTAAATTATAAAGATGTTTATTACTACTTGAGTCCTGAAGCAGTTAAAAAGAGGCAAATTCGTTTTGCAAAAACCTGTGTTTGATTACCAATACAATTTTGTTAACAATATTGACAGAAAAGGGTAACTATCTTATTATTCTAATTGTTAACCTATTGTTGATTTTAGTTTACAATTAAAAGCGAATGTAGTTGAAACGTTGGAATTTCAGTGATTACCGGTTTGTTGCGAGTAGATTATTGAAGTGTTTGGAACATTTTAACCTGTGCTTATTATAGTAGTTCCATTAGAAAACTATTGTACTTAGGCCTTTAATTATTGCAGAGATCCCCAGAATTATTTTTAAAATGATAGCTGATATTCCATTAACAATAAATTACAAGGTTGGGAGGTAGAAGGTATGCAAGAGGGAAAGTATTATAGCATTAGAATGAGAGCTGCCAAGAATGGACCTCATGAACATGGTGGAAAGCATATATCCGGTGGAGAACTACTTTCAACCTATAGCAATATGAAACATGCAGTGAATGCTTTATTGGAAAAGGGCTTAACTCATTCCAGAGGAAACCCAGATTTTATGCAGATTCAGTTTGAATCTATTGACGAGCCTATAAAACTAGTTAAGCCATTACAAATTGCGACAAATGAAGTGGAATCAGTAGATGAAGGGCAATCATTCGCCAGGAGACTTTTGGAGAGAGAGGGGATCCCAAGAACGAGCATTGAAAAAGCGTATCAACTGATGACTGAATATTCAGGAATCAGGGGCGCTATTTTGATTGATGTTCTTTCAGGTGAACGAATTGATGATCGGAAAGAAAAGGGCGTGCGTGTTTCCAGAATGGACTGGTTGGACACAAATTTTGAAAAATGGGCTGACTACTATAAGATGCCTAAGAATTCCAGAGTGAAGGAGGCACTTGTACTTGCAACAAAGGTGAATGAGCATCCAGCTACTGTCGCAGAATTATGTTGGTCAGATGATCCTGAATACATAACAGGGTATGTAGCTAGTAAAAAGCTAGGCTATCAACGCATTACAAAATTAAAAGAATACGGAGATGAACACGGCTGTCGAATCTTCTTTGTGGATGGCTTAAGCGATCTTCATTCATACATACACTACCTAGAAAAACAGCCAATTTTTATTCAATGGGAGGAAGAGAATGACACAAGAGTTAATTGAAAAAAGTAAAAAGTATCTTTGGCTGCCTTTCACTCAAATGAAAGATTATGATGAAAATCCTTTCATTATTGAGAGTGGAAACGGAATTAAGGTAAAAGACATTTATGGTAAGGAATATTATGATGGATTTTCTGCTTTGTGGCTCAATGTACATGGCCACCGAAAAAAAGAATTGGATCAAGCGATTAAGAAACAACTTGAAAAAATAGCCCACTCTACATTGTTGGGGATGACAAATGTTCCAGCAACAGAGCTTGCTGAAAAATTAATTGAAATAAGTCCTGAAAAGTTAACACGTGTCTTTTATTCAGATAGTGGAGCAGAAGCGATGGAAATTGCTCTTAAGATAGCGTTTCAATATTGGATGAATATTGGCAGGCCAGAGAAACAAAAATTTATAGCGATGAAAAATGGCTATCATGGCGATACGATTGGGGCCGTTAGTGTTGGTTCAATCGAGCTTTACCATCAAGTGTACGGCCCATTAATGTTTGAGAGTTTTAAAGCACCAATTCCTTACGTATATCACTCTAAGAGTGGTGATCCTGTACAGTGCCGCGATGAATGTTTAGAAATACTTGAACAGCTCCTGATTGAAAATCACCAAGAAATCGCTGCACTGACTATTGAATCAATGGTCCAAGGAGCCGGAGGTATGATTGTGATGCCAGAAGGATTTTTGGCAGGTGTAAGTAAGCTTTGTACAAAATATGATGTCTTAATGATTGTTGATGAAGTAGCAACGGGATTTGGACGTACGGGGAAAATGTTTGCCTGTGAACACGAAGGTGTCCAACCAGACATAATGGCAGTTGGGAAAGGGATTACAGGAGGCTATTTGCCAATTGCTGCTACATTGACAACAGAGGAAATCTATATGGCATTCTATGATGACTATGAAAAGTTAAAAACATTGTTCCACGGTCATTCTTATACAGGAAATCAGCTTGGATGTGCAGTTGCAATTGAAAATTTACGTTTGTTTGAATCTGAAAATATTGTAGAACAAGTAGCCAAAAAGGCAGAGTATCTCCATTTACTCCTACAAGAGCTGCAATCGCTTCCGCACGTTGGAGATATTAGGCAACTTGGTTTTATGTGTGGTATAGAGCTTGTTCACTCAAAGGAAACAAAGGAGCCCTTTTCTGCTCATAAACGAGTAGGTTATCAGGTTACTTTAAAAATGAGAGAGCTTGGTATGTTAACGAGACCATTAGGTGATGTCATTGTATTTTTTCCTCCGCTTGTTAGTACTAGGGAAGAAATTAAAGCGATGGTCATGATCATGAAAGAAGCCATCAATGAGGTAACCAATGGGGTGACGAGTGTTGGAGCTTGATAGATGGTTAAGCCATCGATTAGACAAGACCAAAGAGGCTGGTTTGTATCGAAAGTTTCGAACAATGAATACGGCTCCACTTCCTGAGATGCTGATTGATGGTCAGAGGCAGATCGTCTTTTCATCAAACAATTATTTAGGGCTGGCGAATGATCGACGATTGGTTTATGCGGCAGAAACGATCCTACATGATTTTGGAGTAGGAAGCAGTGGCTCAAGGTTAACGACAGGTCACACTGAATGGCATCAAAAACTTGAAGAAAGAATTGCAAGCTTCAAGCAAACGGAGGAAGCCCTCCTGTTTTCAAGCGGTTATTTAGCGAATGTCGGTGTGCTATCGTCATTGCCTGAAAAAGGGGATGTCATTTTAAGTGATCAATTAAATCATGCCAGTATTATCGATGGCTGCCGGCTATCCAATGCTGACACAGTCATTTATAGCCATGTCGATATGGGTGATCTTGAAGAAAAGTTGAAGGAAACAGCGTCATATCAGCGGCGTTTTATTGTAACAGATGGAGTATTTAGTATGGATGGTACGATTGCACCTCTTGATCAGATGCTCTCACTTGCTAAACGCTATCATGCCTACGTTATTGTTGATGATGCACACGCAACAGGTGTTTTAGGAGAAAATGGCAGGGGCACAAGTGAATATTTTGGTGTTCATCCTGATGTGGTGATTGGAACCTTAAGCAAAGCTGTTGGTACGGAAGGTGGTTTTGTTGCTGGTTCGAAGGTGTTAATTGATTTTCTGCTAAACCATGCGAGAACCTTTATTTTTCAAACAGCCATGCCGCCGGCAATCTGTGCTGCTTCGTATACAGCCATTGAGATCATTGAAGATAGTAAAGAAATACGCCAACTGTTATTTTCAAATGTAAAAAAAATAAAAATCAGTCTTGAAGAAATGGGTTATACCGTGAAGGGGGATCTTACACCGATTATTCCAGTAATCATTGGGGATACCGAAAAGGCTGTACAATTTGCGAAAAAATTACAGGAAAAAGGAATACATGCACCAGCGATTCGTCCACCAACCGTCCCAATTGGAGAAAGTCGTATCCGGTTAACAGTCTCCTCCGACCATGGTTCAAAAGAAATCGATTACTTGCTAGAGTCCTTTAATTTCATCGGAAAAGAGTTGAACATGATTAAATGAACGGTTTTTTTGTAACAGGAACAGATACAGGAGTTGGAAAAACCATTATTTCTAGTGGACTTGCAGCTGTATTAAAAGAGAAAAATATGGATGTTGGCGTATTTAAGCCATTGTTGAGCGGTACTTCACGTGAAGATCCAGAAAGTGATACAAGCTTACTGAAGCAACTGTCACAAACATCTTTATCCTATGAAGAGATTACCCCTTTTGAATTTAAAGAACCACTTGCACCGTATGTTGCAGGGAAGCTAGAAGGGAAGATAGTGGGGATTGAAGATGTATTAAGTCACTGGGAAAAGATTAGAGGAAAACACGAATTTTTCATCGTAGAAGGTGCTGGCGGTATTTCAGTCCCACTGGGTGAACATTTCTTAGTTAGTGACTTAATTCAGGCGTTACAGCTGCCAATCGTGGTTGTAGCCCGACCTAATCTTGGTACAGTAAATCATATTTTTCTAACGGTTCAATACGCAAAAAGTCTAGGTCTGACGATTGCCGGAATCGTGATCAACGGTATAAGTGAAAGTCCTGATCTTGCGGAAAAAACAAACCCGAAACTAATTGAAGAGTTATGTGGTGTGCCTATATTAGGCATCACACCTAAACTTAAAGAAATAACAAAAGATAACATTCAAAAAATGGTAAAGGATCACATTGATGTGACATTACTAATCAATCAAATGGAGTTAGGAAAATGAATAAATGGATGGATGGAACTTGCAGATCAAGTGTTAGATGGGAAGGAAGTAACAAATGAGGAGGTCCTTTCAATCTTAGAATGTCCAGATGAGATAAATTTAAGAGTTTTACAGAGATGTGAGTTACACATCTCTGTAAAACGATCGTGATCGTATTTTAGGGGGCAATGACATGACAACCGATTTAAATCAAACCATACCATTTTCATTTACTTCTCCTGAGTTTTTTAAAAATCCTTATCCATTTTACGATAAGCTGCGTTCCATTCATCCGATCTATTGGGGAAATCTATTAAAATATCCAGGATGGTACGTGACAGGATACGAAGAGGCGATAGCGATTCTTAAAGATACTAGATTTAAAAATCGCATCCCGCTGCCGCAGACTTCAAAAAAATATGAGCAGCTAAAAAACACCCAAAATGACATGATGCTTTTTAAAAATCAACCAGACCATAAGCGGTTGCGTTTACTGGTTAGTAACGTATTTACTCCTAGAATGGTAGAACATCTTCGTCCTTATATCCAAGAAACGGTAAACGATTTACTGCAACAGTTTCAAAATAAGAAAACAATGGATGTGGTTTCCGATTTAGCGTTTCCTTTAGCAAGTCTCATTATAGCGAAAATAATAGGAGTACCTCAAGAAGAGCGATATCAATTTAGAGAATGGGCGGCAAGCTTAATTCAAACCATTGATTTTACCCGTTCGAGAAAGGCGTTAGACAATGGGAATGCAATTACTATAATCTTAAGGGATTATTTTAAAGAACTGATTAAAAGACGGAAACACAGCCCTGAAGAGGACCTTATCAGTTTGTTAATAAAGGAGGAACAGCAAGGGGACAGGTTAACAGACGAGGAATTATTGGCAACCTGCATTTTACTTGTTATTGCCGGTCATGAGACAACAGTCAATCTTATCAGCAATTCGATCCTTACCTTATTGAAACATCCTCATCAACTGATGGACCTAAAGGAAAAACCATTACTTATTGAAGGGGCGGTTGAGGAGTTTTTGCGCTATGAGAGTCCAACACAGATGACCGCTCGGATTGCTTCGGAGGATATCGAGATCCATCAAACAACTATTAAAAAAGGCGACCAGGTATATATCCTTTTGGGAGCTGCCAATCGAGATCCGAATAAATTCCATGATCCTCATTTATTCGACATAACGAGGAATCCGAATCCCCATCTTGCATTTGGATATGGCACGCATTTTTGTTTAGGTGCCCCGTTGGCACGTTTAGAAACACAAATTGCGATTAAATCACTCCTGGTTTGGAAAGACAACCTTCAATTAGCGGCTCCTGACTTGCAATGGCGAAAAATGATGGGGTTTAGATCGTTAAACGAACTGCAAATTATATTTGACTGAGTTAGGATTTAGAGGTTGCATATTTGGAATGGTGAATACGTACGGTAAAAGAAAACGGACAAAAGTTAAGTAGTATGAAAGAGAATTGAAAAGTACCAATGTAAAGTTGAAGGAATTAGACTATTTACTTGTAATGAAAGAAAATAATTTTCTTTAAGTAAAGGTCCTCTCGCAGGGCCTTTTTTTTGTACCTTTAGTATGTCTTTAAGGTGTTTTGAAGTTTAAACAATTAATAAAAAACTATGTACGATTTCCTTACAATGTTGTTCAATACTAGTTAAAAGAGGAGTATATTCAGGTTAACAAGTTAACAAATATGTTTAAATTTTAAAAATATATAGACACTTATGTATAATCTGTTATAAGATTGGGTTAAGGCATTACATAATAAACAATAATGTTCATTCTATGAAGGAGGTTTGAAGGCAATGGAATTATTAATGAGAAATATGTTTCAATCGCTTGGGAAGAATACCTCAGCTAACAAACTAGCAAAAAAATATGGCTTGCGTTTTGGAGCAGGGCGATTTGTGGCAGGGGAAACCATCCAAACAGCCATTGATTCCGTGAAAAAGTTGAACCGTGATGGGAAAATGGTCACCTTAGACCACCTTGGGGAATTTGTTTATACAGAAGAAGAAGCACAGGAATCAACAGCTATGTGCATTCAAACTCTCGATGCTATTGCCGAAGCAGGGGTCACGTCCAATCTTTCCCTTAAAATGACATCGCTTGGCCTAGATATTAGCAAAGATTTATGTATGAAGAATATGCGTAAAATTCTTAACCGGGCTCAACTCCATCAAAATTTTGTCAGAATCGATATGGAAGATTATGATCACTGTCAAATATCATTGGATATTTATAAAGAGCTTCGCAAGGAATATGACTATGTAGGACTCGTTATTCAAGCCTACCTTTTTAGAACAGAACAGGATATTGCCGACTTAAATCAACTGAATGCAAACCTTCGTCTCGTAAAAGGTGCCTACAAAGAGTCTCCAACTGTTGCTTTTCCGGAGAAAAAAGATGTAGATGAAAACTTTAAAAAGATTATTAAGCAGCATTTATTAAACGGCAACTATACTGCGGTAGCCACTCATGATCCAGCGATGATTGAATTTACAAAAACTCTAGTAAATGAACACCGAATCCCAAAAGAGCAATTTGAGTTCCAAATGCTTTATGGAATCTGTGAGGATATTCAAGCAAGCCTAGTAAAAGAAGGGTTTAATGTCCGTGTTTATGTGCCTTACGGGGTAGACTGGTTTGGTTATTTTATGAGACGTTTGGCTGAAAGACCTGCCAATGTCTGGTTTGTTCTTAAAAATCTATTAAAATAGCAATTTTATATAAAAAGGAGTCGGAAGATTATGACAACTGCAACACAACAAGCACCTTACAAAAATGAGCCTTTTACCAATTTTTCTCTGGAAGAAAATAAGCAATCGATGACTGCAGCTCTTGCAAAAGTGAAAACGGAGTTAGGCAGGAAGTATCCGCTCGTAATCGGCAATGAAAAGTTATTTACCGAGGAACAAACCATTTCTATTAATCCAGGAAATGTAGATGAAGTCATCGGGTCTGTTAGTAAAGGGAACAAGGGATTAGCTGAACAAGCGATGCAGGAAGCGTTGAAAACCTTTGAAACCTGGAAAAAGGTTGCTCCGGCTGAGCGTGCGGAATATCTATTCAAAGCAGCAGATTTAATGAGACAGCGTAAGCACGAGTTTTCTTCCTACCTTGTCTATGAATCAGGGAAAAACTGGGCTGAAGCTGACGCTGATACAGCAGAAGCCATCGATTTTATGGAATTCTATGCAAGAGAAATGATTCGCCTTAGTGAGACAAGCATTCATCAGCCGCTTGTAAAAATTGAAGGGGAAGAAAATCAAATTTCTTATATTCCTCTTGGTGTAGGGATTATTATTTCGCCGTTTAACTTCCCATTGGCGATCATGGCAGGAACAACGGTCGCAGCGATTGTCTCAGGGAATACAGTTATTTTGAAACCAGCGGATGCTACTCCTGTTATTGCCGCCAAATTTGTGGAATTAATGGAAGAGGTCGGTCTTCCTTCAGGCGTCCTCAACTATCTGCCAGGGGATGGAATCGATGTGGGTGAGTATTTGGTCGAGCATCCAAGCACTCGATTTATCTCTTTTACAGGTTCACGTGCGGTAGGATGCCGTATTTATGAACGAGCATCAAAGGTTCAGCCTGGCCAATTATGGTTAAAGCGTGTCATTGCTGAGATGGGCGGCAAGGACGGGGTTGTTGTTGATGAAACAGCTGACTTAGATGCAGCAGCAGCGGCAATTGTCGCTTCCGCTTTTGGCTTCCAAGGACAAAAATGTTCCGCGGGCTCTCGAGCGATTATTGTGGAATCGGTTTATGATGAAGTGGTTGAGAAAGTAGCGGAGTTAACGAAAAATCTACAGGTTGGTCTTCCTGAAGAGAACTATGCGATTGGACCGGTGATCGACCAAAAATCAGTGGATAAAATCATGGGCTATATCGAAATTGGCAAAACAGAAGGCCGATTGCTTACAGGCGGCTCAAGAGCAGATGGGAACGGCTTCTACATTGAACCAACCGTAATTGCGGATGTTCAACCAAAAGCCCGGATCATGCAGGAGGAAATCTTTGGCCCGGTCCTTGCCCTTGCGAAAGCAGCTGACTGGCAGGAAGCGATTGAAATCTATAATGATACGGACTATGGCTTGACGGGCGCTTATCATTCCCAGAATGAGGAACGAGTTCAGTATGCCCTTGATAACATGTATTGCGGAAATCTTTATATTAATAAAAAGTGTACGGGTGCATTAGTTGGTGCCCATCCATTTGGCGGATTCAACATGTCAGGCACCGATTCAAAAGCTGGCGGATACGATTACCTGCTGTTGTTTACGCAAGCGAAACTGAAATCTAGAAAACTTTAATCACATCCTAAACTGGGAACCCCCTCTACTGGGGGGATTCCCCAAAAAACAACTACGTTTAAACTTTTGTTGTAAGCGCTTCATAAGATTTTTGGAGTCAAAAATAGAATGGGGGATGGGCTTTTGAATACACAGATTCTTATTTCTATCGGTATTTATATGGTGGGTATGCTGATCATTGGTTATTTTGCATACAAGCGAACGTCTAATCTAGAAGATTATATGTTAGGCGGAAGAGGGCTGGGGCCTGCTGTCACCGCACTAAGTGCTGGGGCATCTGATATGAGCGGCTGGCTGCTCATGGGTCTTCCTGGGGCGATGTTTTCTCAAGGAGTGAGTGCCTCATGGATTGCGATTGGTTTAACCATAGGGGCCTATTTAAATTGGCTTTATGTAGCACCACAGTTAAGAACTTATACAGAGAACGCCAACAATTCGATGACGATTCCAGCGTTCCTTGAGAACCGTTTTGGTGATCGTTCGAATATGCTTCGCTTGACTTCTGGACTCATTATTATTGTCTTTTTTACATTCTATGTATCGTCGGGAATGGTTTCAGGCGGGGTTCTTTTTGAAACCACCTTTAATCTGCATTACCAGGCAGGACTTTGGATTATCGCTGCAGTGGTGATTGCCTATACTTTATTTGGCGGATTTCTAGCGGTGAGCTGGACCGATTTTGTACAAGGTTTAATTATGGTAACGGCACTTATATTAGTTCCAGCTGTGACCATTATGGAAGTAGGCGGATTTGGGTCCGCATTTCAGGAAATAAAGGGGATCGATCCTAAGTTATTTGATATTTTTAAAGGGACCACTTTTTTAGGAATTGTTTCGTTGATGGCATGGGGCTTAGGGTACTTTGGCCAGCCGCATATCATTGTTCGCTTTATGGCAATTTCGTCAGTTAAAGAAATTAAAAAAGCAAGACAAATTGGTATGGGCTGGATGATTTTTTCTGTCGGTGGTGCGATGTTTACCGGGTTCATCGGCTTGGCCTTTTATTCGAAACAAGGACTCACACTATCTGATCCTGAGACCGTCTTTATTGAACTAAGCAGAATTTTATTTCATCCATTAATTACTGGATTTTTACTGGCCGCTTTATTAGCAGCGGTGATGAGTACGATCTCTTCCCAGCTGCTTGTGACAGCAAGCTCGCTGACCGAAGATGTGTATAAGACGTTCTTCCGCCGGTCAGCATCAGATAAAGAACTACTGTTTATCAGCAGACTATCGGTGTTAGTCGTTGCCATTATTTCCGTTGTGATTGCCTTTGATAAAAATGGAACCATTTTATCGCTGGTCGGATATGCTTGGGCTGGCTTTGGAGCCTCTTTTGGGCCTGTCATACTGCTGAGCCTTTACTGGAAACGGATGAACAGATGGGGCGCTCTTGCCGGAATGATTGGCGGTGCAGTCACGGTCATCATTTGGGCCAGTGTACCGGTATTAAAAAATAGTTTGTACGAAATCATTCCAGGATTCATCGTAGGCTTGACTGCCATCTGGATTGTCAGCTTAATGACTCCCGAACCGAGTGCGCAATTACAAAGAGAGTTTGACCAGTATAAACACTCGGCATAACCATAATCCTGTTGACCCTGAAACAGGTGGTTGAACCAAAAGAGTAGGTTTATAGAATATTTTTGTGAAAAAGCTGATACCCGAATAATCATACGGGTTCAGCTTTTTCTATTAATGTATATTTTTATAAGGAGAGTCCTAATGTTGGGCTATTACGATATCACACCTAAAAGGGGCTGGTTCGCTAGAATAGCCGTTGAATTTATGTTAAAGTGAAGAAAAAGCATGAAAGGATTTTAGTATGTTCAAAAGTGCACCATTTATACTGGATGATTCCTTTACAATTGTAAATTATCATATACCCTTACTAGAAATAAAAAAGAAACTTAACGAGTACAATTTTGTTATTGTATCAGGTGGAACCTACTTTATCATTACTCATGATGAAAACAGCCTGATGGCCTTAGGCGAGGACTCCATACCCATTATTGATTGGCTTGAACAGCTCCATTGGCTGAAATCCACCGTCATTTCTGATGTCAATGAAATCGATACCTCTGTTGATTGGCGCAGACCTGTTCTTGTTAAAAACGAAAAGGGAATGATCGGTGTTCTTTCAGCTGAAAAGCGGATCGAAATGCTAGAGGTTGAGAACCGCCAAGTTTCAGCTTATTTTCAGACATTAGCAGAGACGATTAATGAATCGGTTACAGCGGTCGATCATGCTGGACATGTAGTTTATTGGAATACTACAGCGGAAGAAACCTATAAGATTAAAAAAGAGTACATTCTCGGAAAAAAGCTAGGGGAACACTTTCGTGATGAATCGATTGTCCTTCACAGAATTTTAAATGAAGGACGCCCGGTAAGAGGGCAATATCATCGACCTGATAAGGATACACATGTTCTCATTAACGCTTCACCCATCATGATCGAAAATAAGATTATTGGCGGCGTCGCGACCGAACATAATATCACGAATATTATCCGGCTTAACGAAGAATTGGATTCAAACTCAACCTTGCTTGTTCAAAAGTCCAATCCCTTTTCAACTCTGGTAAGCGGGAGTCCTAAATTTCAGGAAACCTTGAAGATTGCGCAAAAGGTCGCCCATGCAGATATCCCCATCCATTTAACAGGGGAACCTGGGTCTGGAAAGGAAATGCTGGCACAAGCGATTCATTATGGCGGCACAAAAGCCGAAGGTCCTTTTATCACCCTCAATTGTTCGGTCATCCCTCCTGCCTTGTTGGAAATGGAACTTTTCGGATTTCAAAAGGAAACCTTTACAGCGGAACAACAAACCTTACAAATCGGCCGGATCGAGCAAGCCTTAGAAGGTACGTTATTCATAGAAGATATTGATAAGATGCCGCTTCAGGTCCAAGGGAAACTATTAAATTATATGGTCGATCATCGTTTTTACCGGGTGGGTGGGGTTGAGAAAATTACCTCGCCCACACGAATCATTACCTCCACCTCAGAATCGATTGAGGTTCTCGTGAAACAAGGAAATTTTAACGAGCAGCTGTATTTTCATTTATCCGTTATTACCATCGATATCCCGCCATTAAGAACCAGAAAAGAGGATATCATTGCTCATGCCCAGAATTATATACAAGAATTTAGCTCTAAGTATAAAAAGCCGGTATCGGAGATCTCTTCTGACACGATGAACCAGTTAATGAACTATGATTGGCCAGGAAACATCCGTGAGCTTAGAAACACGATGGAACGGTTGGTTCTCCTTAATGACAAATCTGTTATTACCGATGAACATTTGCCTGATACTATGAAGAGTAAGTTGTTTGTGAAACAAACGAACAGCCCAATAGGGGAAAGCGGTCAACAGGAAGATGTTGTAATAAATTCTGAAGTGTTAGAGATTGAGGAAGCATTACGGAAAACGTATGGAAATAAAAGTGCAGCGGCTAACCTTTTAGGGATTTCAAGAGGGACATTATATAACAAAATAAAAGAATTTGGATTAAATTAAACGGAAAATACACCCAAAAATTATATTTAGGTTATATAAGTAAACCACTAGAAATTAAAAGGACCACACATTTTAGATATGTCTAATATGTGAGGTGTGAATTTATAATAAGTTTGATTAAAATCCTGTATTAATTTAAACAGGATTTTTTTTTATGTTCTTGTCGATGTTGTAATACTCCAGTATGATACTCCACTAAAGGGCCATTATATGGACTATGCAGGATCAGTTTCTGGGTAACAGATACTCTTTTTTTGATCATTTATTCGTTAACCCTTTTTCGAATGAATCCTCCAATTTGTTTAGTAAATGGAACATTATATCTCTAATGTGTCTTTTAAAAATTGAATCCATGTCCTTGTGGCAAAGGAGAGATAGTATTCTTTTCTCCAGGCTATACCTAAATTCCAATTTTTCTCTGGTTCAACAAGTGGCAATATTTTTAACTTAAGATTATTGTGATCAATTTCATTAAATTTGCTTTGAGGAAGAATGGTGATTCCTTGATTAATCGAGACCATTTCCATCATAAAATTCCATTGCGATGTTTCACAAATAATATTAGGTTTAAAACCGAGTCTTCCGCATTCCTCCATAATGGTATCATGAATGCTAAACCCTTCTCGAAAGATAATAAAGTTCTCATCGAGTAATTCTGACCATTTTACGCTTTCATTGTTTGCCAGAGGATGATGTTGATGGACTAGAATACGTAAGTCTCCTTTCAAGAAAGGAAAGAAATCGAATAACTCTTCATCAATTGGATAAGGCATTACAACCAAATCAAGCTCCCCCTGTATTAATGCTTTTTTTAAATTATTTGCTCCATCCTCCACAAATCGGACACTGATTTCAGGATATTGTTTATGAAATTCAGATATCATTTTAGTGAAAAATTCCGTTCCAAGCATGGGGAATATTCCAATTTTAACGTAGCCCTTTTTGCTATTCTTTGTATCATCTAATTCTTGATAAAACTGTTGTAAAGTTAGGGAAACTTGTTGTCCATATTGAAATAGGAGTCTTCCTGTATCAGTTAGCTCAAGCTTTCTAGTTGTACGGATTAACAACTTCACATCTAATTCCGCTTCTAAGTCTTTAATAACATTACTGATATTGGGTTGGGATATATACAAATATTCTGCTGCTTTAGAAAAGCTGCCATGCTTGACGACCTCTGTAAAGTATTGTAAATGTTTCAGCTCCATATTTTCACCTCTATTTATAACATTTTAAAATATATTCTATAATATATATATATTTTTATTATAAATTTAATTCATTTAAACTATACAAGTAATGCATATTAACAATAGACCTATTAGGGAGGTTTTAAAAATAATGAATAGCCAATTAATTGAATCAGGTGAAAAAACGTTAAAAGATGCGGTAGTTGGTATTTGGAGCTTAGTTTCTTACGAAGTTTCAGATATCGATGGTAATAGAACTTACCCGATGGGGGAAGATGCAACAGGATTTATTATGTATCATCCGGAAGGCTATATGTCAGCACAAATGATGAGTGCTGGGCGTCCTAAATATGCATCTGGTGCTTTACATACTGGAACGCAAGAAGAAATGGCCGCTGCAGCAGAAGGTTATCTTGCTTATGCTGGTCCATATGAAGTCGATGAAGTGAACCACGTTGTAACCCATCATATGACTGTCAGCATGAATCCAACCTGGTTAGACGATACGCAACCACGGTATGTCAACCTTGTTGAAGATATTCTCGAAATTACAAGCCCGCCAATTATTGTTGATGGTAAGGAGCAAAATACGAAATTGATTTGGAAACGAGTAAAGTAAAAATATTGAATTTTTTATTAACAAGAGAAATAAGGGGTAAAAAATATCATTTCCTAAGTTTAAAACAGATTGACACAAGGGGGATCTTCATGGGATCACAGAAAGATCGTACAGTAATTGTTACAGGTGCAGCGCAAGGAATTGGGTATGCTATTGCACAATCATTTATTGATAATGGAGACTTTGTTGCCATCTTGGACTTGAATTTGGAGGCAGCTGAAAGCGCAGCTAAAAAATTTGGGAATGCAAAAGGATATAAAGTCGATGTTGCGGATGAAGAAATAATAAAAAGTACGATTGAACAAATTATTGCTGACCGCGGAACAATTGATGTATTAGTTAACAATGCGGGTCTGCAGCATATTGCAAAAGTAGAGGAATTCCCATTAGATAAATGGAATCTTTTACTTAGTGTCATTTTGACTGGAACATTCTTAATGACGAAACATGTAATTCCTACAATGAAAAAACAACATAAGGGGCGTATTATTAATATTTCATCTGCACATGGCAGAATTCCTGATGCCTATAAATCTGCTTATGTAGCTGCAAAATTTGGCGTGGTAGGTTTTACGCAAACTGCAGCACTAGAAACTGCACAGGATGGCATCACGGTTAATGCCATTATGCCTGGACCAGTCCGGACAGAATTAATTGAAAAACAGTTACCAAAACTAGCAGCAGAGGATGGAACAACTGAAAAAGAAGCTCTAAACCATCACATCTTAGGTAAACAATGGATGAAACGTTTACTTGAGCCATCAGAAATTGGTGCTACAGCTGTTTTCTTGGCTTCGGATGGTGCAGCAGCGATTACAGGTGAAGGAATTGGTGTAACAGGCGGAATGTAGTTAGTATTCAATTAAAAAGCGATTTAATTGAGGAAGGATCACAGAAATGATCAAAATTTTTATAAAAAAATGATTCAATTGAATATATTAAGAGCGTGTTTTAATCAATCTTTTTTTCAAAACACGCTCTTTTTTTTGTTCGTTTATCCAGGTTATTCGCATCAATTTCTAAGTTTAATTTCTAAATTAAGGGAAAGTTTAAGTTCAACAGAAAACTTATTAACAGTTTTTGAAACATTAATGATACGATTGCTTTTGCCAGTCTAATCGATGCAGTACTGTCATTTACATAAATAGGAGGGGAATGTTTTGACATTTTTTCCAAAGCAACAACATGATAAGGTGAGTTCTTATAAAAATCTACGTTCATTGTACGAGCGAAACATCACTGTAAACAGTATTTCAGAAACTATGGATACTTGTCATCTTCATGACGATGCCGAAATGATTCAAAGTATGATGGTTATAAAAGACTATGATGTTTTGGGTGTTGAAGAAAACGGAATCGTCATTGGTTATGTAGTAAGAAATGAATTGAAGGAAGGATCCTGTAAAGAATATTATCGGAGTTTTAGTCCGACGGAACTTGTCTCGGAATCAACACCACTTATCGATACGTTATTTTTTTTAAAAGAGATAGAAAGATTATTTATACTAGAAGGAAATAGGGTAACAAAAGTTGTGACACTAGCCGATCTCCAGAAACCTCCGATTCGGATGTTATTATTTGGGTTGATTTCATTATTAGAGATGCACCTTTATCGGATTATTAATCATTATTTTCCTGAAGATACCTGGAAGACACATTTAAGTACCAATCGAATTAGCTTAGCTGAGGAATTATTTTCTCTTAGAAAGTCACAAAATGAAGCGATTCAATTAAGTGATTGTCTACAGATTTGTGATAAAAGAGACATTGTCCTTAATGAGAAACAATTAAGGGAACTTTTGGGTATTGAAACAAAAAGCAAGGGTAACCATTACTTCAAACAATTAGAAAAATTAAGAAACAACTTGGCACATTCCCAGAATATTAATACCCAAAATTCTTGGGATGAAATGTTCTTGTTAATTGAACAGACTGAGAAATTATTAGGAGCATGTGAAAAGATATGATTTTGAATTTCTACAGAAAGTGATTCAAGTGGTAGGTAAAAGATTAATAAATACAAGGTGAAGGTAATGGGTTAAGTGGTGAAAACATCAATATTAGTGCAAAAACTGTAGGTAAGAATCCTACAGTTTTCTATTTTAAATCCTTCAGAAAAAAAGCTGACTTCAAAAGATCACATTTAAGTGATTTGAAATCAGCTTTTTTTATCGTATCTATGAACTTCATAGACTATCCAATCCTATTTACTGAGTAGTATTTTTTCTTCTTTTCATTTGATTTTTATTATTTTTATTTTCCTCATCTAAGGAAGAATTTTCGTTGCTGTGAGATGCTTCCTCTTTTACATTAGCTGCTGAAATCGGTAGATAACTCTCATTTTCATTTTCCTTAAGAACAGGAGAATCTGTTAGCGTCCCGCTCGCTTTTTCATTTTTACTGGCAGAGGATTCTGGTTTATTTTTCTCACTTTGGACCGCGAGGGAACCTGTGCGTTTTTCGCGGGATTCTTGCTTTTTATCCTCATTCATTATGGTTGCAATATCGGGATTTCCTTCCACAATCAAAATATTGGGACTTTCCGTAATGACTTCTTCTTGCCCTACAACGGCCAATTGGGTGACCAGTTTCTTTTCTTCCATTGGTGAGGGGATAGAACGCTCAATCCGCGCTTCTTCTTTTCTAATGATATCCTGTACCTGCTTTGTTTCTTGAATTTTTCGCTTGCCTACAATCACTTCTTCAACGACTACCGGTCTTTTCGTTACTTCTATTCGTTCTTCCATAATGGGGATACGAATAATTTCATCCGCTGTAAACGGGCTGCCATCAACCTTTCCATTAATGACAGGACGGCGCTCTACATATATTTCTTCTCGAATAAGTGGAACTTGCACTGTTCGCTGTTCTTCAACTACTTCTTTATGGAGCTGTAATTCGCCGACTTGGACACGCTCTTTTATAATATCAAGCTGTTCTTCACGGAGTCGGACGGCTCCTGTTTTTTCAGTCTCATATATTTCAGTCTCATAATGAGCTTTATTATTAGAGCTGTCGTAAGTTCCATTCGTATCAAGCAGCAAAATCATTTTCCCCTTATTTATTTCCTCTTCACACTGTTTTGCTGTAAATACTGGTAGACCTCTTTCAATAAGCCTGTTCGACAGAGTGTTTACCTTTCCTCCGCCCATTCCTGCAGTCATTATGGTAAAAAAGCTGTCCATCATAACACCTGCTAAAGTACTCACTTGTATATCCGCTTCTACCATGACTCCAGTGTGTGAAATGACCAATGGAATGCGACTTCTATTTTCTGCCACTACCATCATATCTGTTTCACGATGCCCCTGACGTTTCAATTCTTCAATCGCATACAAGACTTCTTGTTCTGAATTAAAGGTTCCAACGATTCTTTTTTCCATACTCATTCTATCGTACCTCCTAAAATATAGTTAATGTGGAATATAAAGTACATCCGCATTTATAGTATATCTACCCGAGAGGTATACACTTGAAACATGTAAAAATAGAAATGAAGTATAATATTTTGTTAAAAAAATATGAGGTTTACCGAAAAAATAAGTCAAATAGGCACATTTCTAGAGCTAAACTTGTTTAATTTAAGATAAAAAAAGGAAGAAAAAACCATCCGTTTAATTTATTTTAAAAAATCATTAGTAGGTACATCAATTTAATGGGTGAAAGTGTTGAAGTGTAGTTGTCTTTTACTTACTCTATCGTCCTTATGTTGCAGGATTCCGATAGTGAACTGAATATGAAAGGAATAATAACATTTTTTCTGCAGAAAATACTTCTATTAAATTCAAAGTAGGAGTGTATATATGGAACAAACACTTTATGAAAAAGTTGGCGGAGAAGAAGCGATTGCAAAAGTTGTGGACTATTTTTACTCCGAGTTGGTTCTTAAGGATGAGACAGTTAATCATTTCTTTAAAGAAACGGATATGGAAAAACAACGCCGTCATCAGTCAAAATTTATTAGTTTTGCATTAGGCGGTCCAAATCAATATTCTGGTCAATCTATGGCAAAAGCTCACCAAGGAATGAATCTCCAACCAGCCCATTATAATGCTATTGTAAAACACCTTCACGATGCACTTGCTCACTTTGGAGTGAATGAAAGAGACATAGATACAGCTTTAACTCAAGTAGCTTCACTAAGAGACGATATTTTGTATCAATAACTGTTATTCTGCTTACGGATCATAGTAGGGAAGATCGAGCTGCCAAAAATAAAGGTAGCTTTTTCTTTTTCAAGTAGCCTCTATTTTGTTAACAATTGAGTACATAATTAATTATGATAATGTAAAATGAGGTAGAGGAAGAATTGCGCCGTGAGCTTGGAGTAATCGAATAATTGAATATAGATAAAGAATAAACAGGCTCGATTGTATGCCTGTTTTTCTTATATCCTTACTCTTTCGTAAAGCTTCTTTATCACCGGAAACAGGTAATAAATATGGTTCATCAAACTCAAATAGTGATTTAGGATGCCCTTAGTGTTGTACCTCAATCCGGTATCAATAGAAACACGATTTCTGGATTCATGCATATCTATATGTATCTATGTATGTGGGCTTAACGATTGAATCCATAATCATCCAATTAAGGAAGGCGTGAGTATCCGATGTATACCACCAGTGATATATTAAGCTCCTCTTCATTAAATTTATCCTTTGACTTAAAAAGTGCTCCATACTTCCAGAAAAACAGTCAAAACTTCATTCTTCAGCAAACCGCTAAACAGTTTCCCGTCTTGCAAAACTTAAGCATCTTTGACGTTTATTTGAGTAGAGAACATAGCGTAGAGGCTCATTGGCACCCGAACGCGAATGAACTCGCCTATATGATACAAGGTGAAGCTGACGTTTCTATGCTCAATCCATTTACCCTGCAAGTACTCAGTTACCGTGTTAAGCCACCCCAAACGGTGTATATCCCTATGGGTTGGTGGCATTGGGCTTTCGCGATAACGGATCACACCCACTTGTTGGCTATTTTCGACAATAATTCCACGGAGGTCGTATATGGGTCAGACATCTTAAGAAAGACACCTCCTGAGGTGTTCCAGGCAATTTATGGTGTTAATGCTGCCCAATTAGCTGAAGTTCTCAAGCCTATCGATCAAACAGTTACCATAGGTCCACCTAGATCTAGCGAAATACGATGGCGTATTGGAGAGAGAGGCAATTATTGAATTTTTCTAAGTAAAAAGAAAAACGTAATCCTTAATCGTTCGTGCGTTAACATAACGGCAAGTTAAAAGGCCATTCCACGAAATGAATGGCCTTTTAACTTGCCGTTACAGGCTCAGAGTGGAATAGGTGAAAAAAAATTGCATAACGCCTATGTATGAATCGTTGTGTATATTGGAAATATAAACATGGCTATAAAAACCGGGGGAGTTCATAAATGTTGTATTCCCATTCCCGGGAGGTACCGCGGATTTACAGGAGGAGCGACCTATGCCAAATATATACTGGTACTACGGTTTAATAGTTATCGGGGCGGTAATTACCGTCTATACAATGTATAAAAAAAGAAACGTATTTGATTTGTTTTCATATTTTGTATTCGCAACTGCTTGGTCATGGATTGGTGAAGCTGTTGTCCTCTTTGCACTAAATGCTTACGCATATAAACCCGGACTTTATTCAGATCCTTTTGCCGAAAATATCATAGGGCATATAATAGCCAATACAGGATTATGGTCTTCAACAGCGATTAGTGTAATGGTTTTTCAGCTCTCATACCGCTGGATTGGATTAATATCCATCGTTTTCATGCTGGTAGAGGTTGTGTTTCTTAAAGAGGGTGTCTACACTCATCATTGGTGGCACACATATATGACTGGCATTGTAACATTTATCTATATGATGACTATGAAAAAGTGGTATTCCATAGTAAATGGAAAAAGACATAAATACCCGCGAATCATAACATTCTGGACAATCTCATGGATCATTCTACAAACTCCATCAAGCGTACTTATGCTTTTTGGAAAACAGTTCTTTCATGTAAATTGGGTTGAAAACATTTACCGGGACAGTACATTATTTAGTGGTTTTTTGTATCACGTATGTATGGCCGTAATTGTTATTTTTTGTATTTACATACCAAAAAATAAATATTGGAATGTGGTTCCTTTTTTTATTTTGCTTTTAGGCGATGTGATCCTTTTGAACATGAAAATATTAGTTTTTCATGACGATTGGAAATTGAGTTACCTGATCTGCATCCGAGCAGCAAGTTTACTTTTTTTTATACTAATTGAAAAATACACGTTAAGACTTGATAATGTTGGAAATTCGACATAATCGGCCTGCAATCCGGTTTTTTGAAAATTTATGCACAGTTCGAACAAAATGTGCAATAAAAGTTAGTAGGGCTTTTTCACGGCAAAGAGCATACATTCATGCAACTACCTACTAGATGGATATAGTAGGTAACAATTCTTAAATGAGTAGTCGATGTGGCTACTCATTTAATTTTCCTCATCCAGCCAATATATACTTATTTTTAAAAAACGTATGTTCTTTAAGAATTTTTTACTTTCTAAACTCATTTAATCTTTCGTAGGTTTCAAGTAAGAAATCATAAAACAATGCTTCGGTTGGGAGCAGTTGACGTTGTGTCGGGTAGATGACACCGACTGTGCGTGTGAGACTCGTATCTGATATGGGAATCACGACAGTGGACCGCGGTGTGTTATCTACCAATGTCATCTCTGGCATCAATGCTACTCCTAAGCCAGCAGACACTAGCCCTTTCAATGCATCAATATCTTTCCCTTCGAATGCGATTTGTGGTGAAAAACCTGCATCCTTACATGCTTGAACAACCTGTTCGCGAAATACAAATCCTTCAGGCAGGACACAAAATGGGTCATTTCTTAAATCCCGTAACCGAATCGATTCCCGATCAGATAATGGATGATGAAGAGGGATGAGGGCAACGATATTTTCTGTAAATAACGTAGCTCCTTTAATTTTTTTTTCTTTTTCCGGATTGGGCATGGGTGCCATCATGGCCAAATTAAATTCCCCATTTACCACACCATCAATTAAATCATAATAAAGTGCATTGCTCATTTGAAATTTCGCATCCGGGTACCGAATGCGAAAAGCATAAATGATGGAAGGCAATGTATGGGCGGCCATGCTAATAGGGAATGCAATTCGAACGGTTCCTTTTTCCGGATTTAAATTTTCTTCTACTTCTCTCTTTGCATCCTCCATCAAATACCACACTTGTTTCATCCGTTCATAAAAGATTCTTCCTATAGGGGTTAATTTTACGCTTCTTCCCTCACGAATAAAAAGTTTCACACCTAATTCGTCTTCTAAATTGAAGATTTGCCTGCTAACGGAAGACTGGGCAACATGCAAGACATTTGCTGCCTCTGTTACATGCTCTCTTTTAGCCACTTCTAGGAAATATTGAATTTGCCTCGTCTCCATTTTTGAATCACTCCAGATTCATGCGTTAAATGCATTAATTTCATCGGAAATTAAGATTGAAACTATTAATTATAAAATTATAAAATGAAAATACATTTAAGAAAAGTAATTTTTCATTGTTTTTAATAAATTTTAGGGGCGAACGTTATGAAAATGCTGGACAAAGTAGAAGAAAATCAAATGCAAATCGTGAAAGATTACGTAAATCGTTTATTTGAAAGTGTTCAAATGCGTAATCCAAATGAATGGGAGTTCCAGCAGGCAGTTAAAGAAGTACTTGATTCTTTAGTACCTGTCCTTGTGAAAAATCCGATATATATCAAACAGGCCGTTCTAGAAAGAATGGTCGAACCAGAGCGAATGATTACCTTTCGGGTTCCATGGGTAGATGATAAAGGGAATGTAAAAGTGAATCGTGGATATCGTGTCCAGTTTAGTAGCGTGATTGGACCTTATAAGGGGGGACTAAGATTTCACCCGTCTGTTAACGCAAGTATTATCAAGTTTCTCGGGTTTGAGCAAATCTTCAAAAACTCATTAACAGGTCAGCCGATAGGCGGTGGAAAAGGCGGTTCCGACTTTGATCCAAAAGGTAAATCTGATTTAGAAATTATGCGCTTTTGTCAGAGTTTTATGACAGAGCTTAGCCGACATATCGGGCCGGATATCGATGTTCCCGCTGGGGATATAGGAGTAGGGGCAAAAGAGATCGGTTATATGTTCGGGCAATATAAAAAATTAAAAGGTGCTTATGAAGCAGGTGTGCTAACTGGAAAAGGCGTTGGTTATGGAGGAAGCTTAGGCCGGAAGGAAGCGACAGGATATGGATTGGTTTATTTTGTAGAAGAAATGCTGAAACGTCAGGGATTAAGCCTCCAAGGAAGTACCGTTGTGGTATCCGGTTCAGGAAATGTTTCGATTTATGCAATGGAAAAAGCGATGCAGTTTGGTGCAAAAGTGGTAGCATGCAGTGATTCAAACGGCTATGTTTATGATCGAAATGGAATTAACCTAGATACGGTTAAACGATTAAAAGAAGTAGAGAATAAAAGAATAATCGAATATGTCAAAGAACATCCAGATGCTATCTATCAAGAAGGGTGTTCAGGCATCTGGGCGATCCCGTGCGATATTGCTTTACCGTGTGCAACGCAAAATGAGGTAAATAAGGAAGCGGCAGAAATGTTAGTTTCAAATGGGGTAAAGGCAGTGGGCGAAGGTGCAAACATGCCTTCTACACTAGAAGCCATCGATACTTATTTGGAGCATCATGTTTTATTTGCACCTGCCAAAGCAGCAAATGCAGGCGGGGTTGCAGTCTCCGCATTAGAAATGGCGCAAAATAGTGCAAGGCTGTCTTGGACACAAGAAGAAGTGGATATGAAATTACAAGACATCATGAAAGATATTTATAGTAAGAGTATGAAGGCATCAGAAGATTATGATGCTCGAGGAAATCTTGTTGTCGGTGCTAATATAGCTGGATTCGTAAAAGTAGCTAATGCCATGATCGAACAGGGTGTTATCTAAAATATAATATCTTGTTATGATTATAATAGAATATAGATACCGTTCAAAACAACGATGAAAGGCCACAGATTGGTGGCCTTTCATCGTTGTTATTTATTAGATATTTTTTTCTTGTCAAATAAATATGATATTTCTATCAAAAGTTTACTTATCTGATTATTTTAAGTAAAAAGGAATTTCCTCATAATCCCCCAAACAGCTTTCGAGTGTCCGCCTGCGTTGGGCCATCCGCCTTTTCCTTATTTGTTAACGGGAATTTTCAATATAGTTTACGACATCTCCCACCGTTTGAAGCGTCGCTGCAACTTTGTCACTAATTTCGATTGCGAATTCATCTTCAATTTCCATCGTCAGGTTCACCATATCAAGCGAATCAGCTTCGAAGTCATCTTTGAATGATGCTTCCGGTTTGATATTCTCCATTTTCACACCCAGTTGGTCTGCAATAATAGGTTTTAACTTTTCAAATGTGGTCATTGTAACATCCCCCTAAGTATTTCATAACCACCATTATAACAACCAATATCGGAACATAAAACATAAAAGTATTGCCAATATCCGGCGAACAGCTCCCTTTCTTCGTGCTCATGGTTGATTACTTAAACATTACAAGACAATACCTTGTTTGATGATTTCAACTTTTACATTCGTGTTAAACTTTACATTTTTAAAATAATCCTTCTTATCTTGCATTTCCCAAGTTTTGGGGTGAAACGCGATCAATCTCCTCCCAATTCCAAATGCATCACAATTCGCCTGCTGTAATTTTGTTATAACCTGTTTCGCGTCTTCTGTAAACTCCTTTGATAAAACTTTGTTTAGTCGTTCTATATCTTTTGGAACATCCCCTTTGGGATATTCTTCTACGTTTATCTTTAAATGTAAGTTTAATTGAACAGAAACCTCTCCATTTTTTACATGAACTTTTAATTTTCTTTTCATTTTGTGGACATTAAATGAAAGATAATTGATTAAATTCGGCTTCTCTTCTTTATTCACTCGTTTGGTAAATCGTGCGTATTTTCCTTTTTTGTTATCCAATAAAAGAAGGAGGCTTGAATCTTGTGGAGATAAATTTCCAGAATATATTTTTTCATTCATTAGGGCTAGGCCGACCACTACTGCGCTTTTCTTTTTATTCATTTTAAGATAGGGGAGGACGATATCTTCTCCCGGATCAAGCAGTTCTGAGGCTAGTGTCTGAATGGTTTCATTCGGAATGACCGTGTTTTCTTCTGCACTGGTAAGAGCGTCTTGTATATATTCGCTAACGTTTGGCTCATGTTTTGGATTAATTTTAAGCAAATTCACCGCTTCTCCATTCACAACCCCTAGTGTCGCCCCCAGTGAATTTCGCGGATCTCTCCAAATGACATCTAATGGTGGATAAATACCTTCAGCTGCCATCCTCTCGCCGAACATAATCAGTTTATTTTTAGATGTATCTAATATTCCAGATACTTCTCGATCGATTTTAAGTCGACAATCCCTTGGTGTATGACCTTTTGCAGAAAATGTTTCACTTTTTATCCTGGCTTGCGGTCCCCCGGAGGCTTCCTCAATTATCGGAATGGATACTCCTAATAACATTTCGTCGTTATCTGCTAAATCATAACTTAATATCTGTACCAATACGGCATTTTTCATCAGGTGCTGATCCCAGCATCCTGTAAGTAATAAACATAGAAGTACAAGAATAGGCTTTTTGCTTTTCATGGCTTATTCACCACTTCTTTTTTCGACAAAACCCACGAGAGAATGAGTAGAAGTACAGGTATGAGGCCGATAAAAATATAGTGCGTCGGCCCAAGAAAGTGATTAAAATTTTCAAAGTCTCTTCCTTGATCAGGAAGAAGAGCCAAAATTAAATAGAATCCTGCAACAATGGGCAGTAAGTGGACATAGTTTTTTTTTCTAAAAAGACTGGCCAACCCCATTGCAGATAATAATAGCCAGTTAGCAATCGAAGTTGCAACGACTACAAGCCAGAGCGATAAGAAAAATAAATCCGTCCTTTCGAGAACCTTATACGAATAGGCTTTAATCATATATAATAATGGCTCTGGAGTCAGTCCGATATCTAAATTGGGCTCGAAATAGACAAGGGCTGCAAACACCAAAAAGGTATAATAGAAGGTGACAAAAATGTTCGCTGTTGTGATGGCGATCAGCTTCTCTTTTCCGGAAGCTTGCACATAGGGATGGATAAAAAGAAACAGTTCAAAGCCCAACATAGAGAAAGCAGCTTCTTTTGAACCTTTCAATATCGTTAGAATACTATGATCCCCGACTGGAAAGATATACAGGAAGTTCGCATCCTTCATTGCATACGCAATCAACACTAATAATACAAACAGAATGGGGGATACCAGTACATAAAATCTCGCGATACTAGTTAAACCTTCATTGACGATGTAAATGCAGGTGATGAGGATTAAAACCATTGTAATCCAATTAGGGGTACGCGGTAAGATCCATTTATCCAGGATATCGCTATATCTTGCTAAAACTAAGCTCCCTGTTACCATAAAATAGAGTGCATAACTGAGAATGAATAGCTTCCCGACAACTTTCCCCAGTAATTTTGGGAGTATTTCGTACAAAGATGACGAAGGAAATCTTCTGCTTAGTCCCCAAAAGGCAAAAATAATCGCCTGCGAGATGACTCCTGCTAGTAGAGTGGAAATCCAGCCATCCTGTTTGGCTAATAATGCCACATCATGGGGCAACGATAATATTCCTACACCAATTTGGGCCTGGATAATCATAAAGACAAGCTGTTTGTTCGTAATTCTATTCTTGTTTTGTTTCATTACTATCCCAGCCCCTTGCCAAAGATTGCTTTTTCAGGGTGTTCGGTTTTGAATCAAGCGGACGTGAATTAAATTTCCATAGGGGCAAACGGATAAACGTATCTTTCATGTCTTTTAATCGAAATGGTGCCCAAGGTGCAAAGTAGGCTGTGCCAAATGATTCTAACCTGCATAAATGAGCTAAAGTAAACATAAACCCAAAGGTAATCCCTACAAATCCAAAGGTTGATGCCAAAATCATATGGGGAAAACGCAAAAATCGTACGGCATCACTCATTTCTGTGGTCGGGATGCTGTAGGCTGCAATGGCCGTAATCGCCACAACCACAATCATGGTATTCGAAATGAGGCCTGCACTGACAACTGCATCACCAATAACCAAACCTCCGACAATACCGATGGTTTGGCCAATCCTTGATGGAAGGCGTACCCCCGCTTCACGAATCAGTTCAATGGTCAACTCCATGACAAGTGCTTCAATTAACGGAGGAAAAGGTATATTTTTGATTGAACTTACAACAGGGAGAACTAAATCATCCGGCAGTACTTCAAAATGAAAACCAATCACCGCAATATAAATAGCAGGCAAATTAACCGCAATGAAAATGCTTACGAGCCTCATGGAACGGATAAAGGTTCCGATCATCCAGCGTGAATTATAATCATCAGGTGAATGGAAGAATGCAAAAAAAGTGACGGGAATAATTAAACAAGCAGGATACCCTTCCATCAACACCGCCACTCTTCCTTCAGTCAGATGACTGACTACACGATCTACTCTCTCTGTACTTAAAATCTGAGGAAAGGGTGACCATGTGGAATCTTCGATCAATTCCTGAAGAGCTCCAGTACTGGGGATATAATCCATTGAAATATGATGGACCCTCCGTTTGAATTCGGTGACCATTTCATTATTGGCAAGGTCTTTCATATAAACCATGGCTATTTTGGATTGAATCTGGTCACCCACTGTTATCTGTTCCATGGTAAGGTTTGCGGTTCGACACGATTTCCTAATTAAATGAAGGTTGGTTGAAAGATTTTCGATAAAACCTTCATGAGATCCCTGAATGACTTGTTCATTACTAGGTTCGATAATGGTCCTCTCTTTGGAGAGGCCAACTTCCACCATGTAGAATTCTTTAACACCATCCAAGAACATAATACAGGACCCATTCAAAAGTGCTTCTTGAGCTTTGAATAAGTTATCTGATTTAAGAAAGTTAGAATAAAGTACACTTTCAAACGGGGCACTATCCGCTTCCATCATCGGTTTTACAATATCTCTTTGAATCTTATCCTTATCTGCCATCGTATCTAAGAAAATCAAAATTCCCCGATTATTACTTTCATTTAATTCCTTAATCATTAAATCAGCTGAATCAAAAAATGTATGTTTAAAAAAAGAAATATTTTCATCGATTGTATGGAAAACCTCTTTAAACGATATAGAGTTCTGATTTGAAGCAACAGGTTGGATATCCCGTTTCATGAACTTTTTTAAAGCAAGGTAAATGAATTTCATTTTTTTACTCCATTATCAAAATGTTTCCATTATCATCCCCAAAATATGGTATAACTATGTATTAGTTTGTGGCATGAAGGAAGTATCAGTAAATACGCATTCCTATTCTTTTTATGGAGCAGATTAACTAATAAAAAATAAAGGATTATTCATATGAAACTAACAGTATGTTAACTAGTACAAACCTTTTGAATAATAATTGGAGAAAATAGATTATGACACTTTTATATGTAGGAATTAGTTGTATTATTGTGGGATTTGGTTTAAGTTCACTTAGTTTTTATGAAGTTAAAGATGGTTTAAAATTTATATTTGAAGAGCGGAGTAAGATAAACAAGGTAGCTTATTTCTTTACCATATTTGAATATGTAACAGGGATATTTTTGTTTGGAATACTACTCATATTGTTTGGCATATTTGCTATAGTAATGAATTTTTTTTAATACTAGATTGTCTAACTACCAGAGACACGAGCAAGTTAAATGATCGCTATAAAAAAAGAGGCAGCGAACCCAAAATCGGGGGCGGTGCCTTTTCTTTTATCTGGTAAAAAGCAGGTAGAAAACAAATTGATTCAATTGCCTTTTATTATTTGAGCCCTATCCTCCATTTGTGGAGGTTCTTCAAACCACCCATGCTTAATCTTAATTTCAATTCCTTCTTGTCCGTAGAAAAATATATCTTTAGCAATTAATGAAAATTTTATAGATATATCATTTCTTAAACTAAAAAAGGTTCCAAAACTACCTCCTACAAGTCCAAATCCATTGAGGAGGTAGACGCAATGCATCATGAGATTATCCGAAAATGGAGCGATTGTTGAAGTAGTTACCGTGCTTCCAGATGTAGCAGAGAAATGAACATTGCTCTCTAAAAGCATTTCCTCACATGTTTTGATTTGTTTCTTACAAAGTTCAATCCCTTTTACAAAATATTGTTTAACATCTTTGTTCACTGCACATTGTGCGAAACCAGTAATTAATTGCATTCCAATATTATTTGTCTCAATTCCATGGTGAATAATACCAAGCTCAAGGTCATTTAAAGTCCTCTTGTCACCAAAAGGCTTAAATCCTTGCATGTACCTTTTGCTTTTTATAAATTCATTTGTTTTTGGCATAGTGACTTTTGGGGGAAGGGTTAGAATCCCTTTTTCCAGCAAATAAAGGGTAGACAATTTATAAATTTTTTGAGTAACAGAAGTAAGTCCCTCATAAATCTGCATAACTTTATCGTTATATGCCATATTCATATTAATGGTGTACATACCCATGCTAACTTCTTTTAAGATACGGACGAACATAATATCAAATCCATTATCGAATAACTTAGGAGCTTCTACGTTGACGTCTTCTTTTGTGTATCCAACAGGTTTCACCATTTTTTGGTCTCTAAATATCTCTTCCATTTGCAAAACAAAATAATTCAGTTCCTGCCACAAACCGCCCATAATATTCGTAGCTTGTTGGTCATCCGATTTTTCTATAAAGTATTCCAACATTCTCATAATAAGGGTTTTTTCTATGTATGTAAGCCAAAGTGTTCCCACCTCTGGTGCACTTACAGGGTTTGTTAGAATCAAATCTATAACCTCCATGACTTTTTAATTGTAGTGTGTTCAAAGGGAGGGAAATTAGTCAATTTTAAAACGTTACTTCAATCAGGAGTCGAACCTTCTTCTTTTTCGGAATAATTCTTAACCTTTATACCATAATAAGACAATAAAAGAAAAAAGAGGTTACTGTAATGTTTTTTAAAGAATCTACAACAATCTCTAAAAATTCAAACGAAAATCTAGAGAAGTTAAAAGCTGTTCTTTCTAACTGCGAAGATCTAAAAATCTTTCCGTGGCAATATGGGCCGGATTTAATATATACCGCTTTCTCGGTTTATTTCGAGACATTGGTTCAAGAGAAAAGTGTAAATTATATGAAAGAATCCATGCAGGACTTGGTACCACATGAAGTTGGTCCAGCAACGATGATTAAACCGAGAGATGTCATAAAATTTTTCAGTCAACATGGAATATCTGGTCAAAACGCTGTTCTAGTGGATAGCTTTGACCAAGCTGTGGACAACATTTTACAAGGACACATTGTGATCTTTTTTGATGGTTGGAACAAAGTGTTGTCTTATGCGCAAGCGAGTCAAATTAACTCACGACAAGTCACAGAACCTGTCACTGAATCCGTAGTACAAGGCCCCCGTGAAGGAACCGTTGAAGACCTGCAAAGAAATATCGGGTTGCTTCGAACACGATTACAGAACCCTCATTTTAAAATTGAGAAAATTAGAGCAGGAGGAGCTACTAAAACCGAGATCGCCTTTGGTTATTTAGAGGGAAAGGTTAACGCGGAAATGTTAGCTGAATTTAAAAACAGGATCGAAGTTGCTAAAAAAGGAGACGTTTTAGAAACAGCATATATTGAGGAGTTAATTGAAGATTCAACTTATTCACCATTTCCCCAATATCGGTCTACTGAACGACCTGATGTAGCTGTTTCTGGTTTATTAGAAGGGAAAATAATTGTAATGGTACAAGGGACCGGAACAATATTAATTTGCCCCGGATTATTAACGGAATTCTTCCAAGCAAGTGAAGACTATTATCATCGTGTCGTGTTTTCATCATGTATTCGTCTGTTAAGAATTGCTGCCTTTTTTATCGCTCTATCATTACCGAGTATTTATGTTGCTTTAACCACTTTTCATCCTGAACTCATACCAACTAACCTTCTAATGGCCATTCTGGATACTCGAGAAGGGCTTCCTTTTCCGGCGTTTGTTGAAGCAATCATAATGATTTTTTTCTTTGAATTACTCCGAGAAGCCGGCATTCGATTGCCAAGGCCAGTTGGTTCGGCGGTAAGTATTGTTGGAGCATTAATAGTTGGTGATGCAGCCATTACTGCCAACATCGCTTCTCCTATTATTGTTATTTTAGTCGCATTAACTGGAATTGCTTCATTTTCTATACCTCACTACAGCATCTCTATCAGTTTACGGATTCTCCAATTCCCTTTAATGGTGTTAGCTGCTGTATTGGGGGGATTTGGGATTATGATCGGTTACCTGCTCATTATGTTACATATAACACAGTTAAGGTCATTAGGACAGCCATACTTTAGTCCACTAACTCCATTCAGACCGAGGCTGTTACTCGATGTATTAATTCGTGCACCAATTAAAACATTGTGGAAGTCCCCACGAGTACGTGGAATGCGTAAAAATTAAATCACCTAAGAAAGTATGGTAGACAATGAATTCAATCGCCATGAAAGCTTTGCCTATTATGTTTTTATTACTATCTTTAACAGGGTGTTGGGACAGTAGGGAGTTAACGGAATTTGGATTTATCATGGGGATTAGTTTAGACCAAACAGAAGAAGGCAGTATTGAAATAAACGCTCAATCCTATTCACCGACAGAAACGACAGGAGGAATGGGCGGCGGGGAAAAACAAGCCTATACAAATATAAAAGCGATAAATGAAAGTGTCTTTGACGGAGTTCGTGACATAAATCGATATTTAGGACGTTTACCCCGTTGGAGTCATATGCGTGTCATATTAATTGGAGAAGAGTTTGCAAAGGAACACGATATTGGGGAGATTCTTGACTTTTTTAATCGTAATGAAGATGTTCGCCTCACTACCTTGGTTATTGTTACTAATGGAAAAGCTGCTGACTATTTGACAATAAAGCCATTTATTGAAAAAACAGTAAGTCAGCAATTGCAAACTATTATCGAAAGTTCTACCAAATATGCAGGTAAGACAATTAAAGCAAGCATGTTAGATATAGATTTGCAATTAAAAAGTAAAGCGAAAACGGCTTTAATCCCGTATTTTAAAATAAAGGAAGATCAACAAAAAGCTCCCTATAGCAGCGGGGTGGCAATTATTAGTAAAGGGAAAATGGCAGAACTCCTAGAACCGAGTGACGTTCAAGAAGTTCTTATGTTAATGAATAAATTTAAAAGCGGGATAATTGAGTTTCCTTGTTTGGATGAAGGGAGTCAAGATTCTTCGAAAATGGAAGCGTTAGAAACTTCCTTTATTAAAACAAAAATAACTCCCAAATTCACCATGAAACCACCCACTATTCACATATTGACTAAAATAGAAGGAACGATTGGTGAACTAAGTTGTACTACTATAACCAATGTTGGCGAAGAAAAAAAATTAGAAGATCATATTAAAAAAATAATAGAAGAGAAGATCGAATCAGTGATTGAACGTATGCAGGAAGAGAAAGTGGATCTGTTGGGAATTGGGAATAAACTTTATCAACAAGACCCTGCCTTATGGAAAAAATGGGAAAAGGATTGGGATGACATTTTTGCTGACATCCAATTTATCATTGATGTTGAAGTGAATGTAAGAAGTACAGGCATGCCTATTGGCGAAAAAGTAACGGGGGAATAGACATTGTTTGAGAAAACTGTTTTTCTTGTTATCGTGTGCTTAGGTATTTTGTTTTGCGACGCTCCAAAATTAAAGCAATCAAATCGGAGAGATCGAATCGTTTATGGACTATTGGCGCTGCCCATCCTATACCTTAGTGGCGTTTATGTGTTGGATTTAGCATGGCCAAATTTAGATGAACTCGTTCACTTCTTTTTTTCAAAACCTGCCCATAAAATTGTCGAAGCTATCAAGGTACCCATATAAGCTCTAAATGGGATAGGAAAGGAGAGAATAAATTGAAGAAAGTGGAAACGGTAAGTTCTGGACAAATGGCGTGTTTATTTCTCTCTTTTATGCTTGGATCTTCCTATATTAACATCCCACAGCCTTTGACGTTAGCTGCTAATAATGGAGCGTGGCTATCAGTCATTATTGCGAATGGTTATGGATTACTTTTATTGGCATGTATTTTATATTTATATGGTAAAAATCCAAATTGGACTATAATCGATTATAGCAGGAAATTACTTGGAAAATGGATGACGCTATGTATTTGTATTCCGATACTGATCGTGCTTTTTTTAGTTATTTCTTACATTATCATTGATATAGGGGGATTTTTCATTACTACAATGATGACGGAAACACCCGCTTATGTATTTCATGTTCTCATATTGCTGGTAGCCGCGTTAACGGCAAGAGCGGGTATCGAAGTAATGGCCAGAATGTTTATTTTGCTTCTTTGCTATTCAATCTTTTTTGCATTGATAGTAATAATATTGAATTTACCAAATTATCACGTAGGAAATCTCCTACCTGTTTTTCCAGAAGGAATGAAACCGGTTATACATGGTACTTATTCCATACTGGGTTTCCCATATGGTGAAATAGTCCTTTTTTCATTTTTACTTCCATTTGTTAATAAGGAACAGGCCAAGTCATTAAAAAAATATATGTTCTCAGCTCTTTTGATTCAAGGGTTTTTAATCATTACCTCTATTCTTTGCACGATTATGGCTTTAGGACCACTTTCAGGTACATATAAATTTTCACTTTTTGAATTGGCACGTTTGGTTAATATTAAGGAAATTATTACAAGGAATGAGTCTTTCATTGGTATCGCCTTGATTGTTGGTTCCTATATGAAAGCAACCATCATGCTGTTTGTTTTAAAAGTGATCCTATCAAGATTATTAAAATTAAAGGATGAACAGATTATTATCTTTCCTGTTACGTTTATTACCCTCCTTCTCACACTTACCATGTTCAAGTCAGATATGGAGCATTTTGAAGCAACATTTATTATTTGGCCATTAATTGTTACTACCCTTGTCGTTCTCCCTTTTCTTTTTATTACCATCATGGCATTTTTCAGAAAAAAGAAATTAGAAGAGAAGGACGATAGCTTTTAGTTGTAGCGGTATGTTGGTTTCCCAAGGGAAATCAAGTACATTCATTTTTCATCTGTATATGATAAGCAGCCAAGGCTTTTTTAAAGCACTTGGCTGCTTCTTTTTATGCCTAACTTCTAGGAATAACTAGGTATCTTAAATAATATGAATGAGGAGACGGTATCTGTAATTGTTTCTTTTTAATATAGATCACTTTTGCTTACGGTCAGATTCAGATTATAGTTAAGCATCAATAAAGGGATGTGAGAAGCCATTGAGGAATAATTGGATTCCTTCTACTCCTTTAGAACAGATGGCCAATACCGAATACGATGTTTTGATTATTGGCACTGGTGCAGGCGGGGGAGCAGTTACCTGGAGAATATGCGAACAATGGGGGAAAAATGAAAAAAAAGTAGGTGTCGTTGAATCTGGTGATTTTTTGCTCCCAACACAAGCAGCCAATATTCCTACAATGAATAGTGAACGTATGAACAATCTCCATGAGTATGTATCAAAACCATTAGGTAAATATAATCCCGAATTTCAGGGGGCTAAACAAGTTTTTGCTTTTGGTGGAAGAACTTTATTTTGGAATGCGATCACCCCACGGTTGAATCAGTTAGAACTTGGACAATGGCCTGTCACGGTCCAAGAGATGGAATCTTATTATACAATTGCAGAAAGGGTGATGAATGTATCAAGAGAATACACAAAGGGTTCCCAGATCACAGAAATATTGTTGAATAGATTGCAGTGGAAGGGTATAACAGAAGCTGCTCCTGCTCCTATAGCCGCCGAACTTGGTCCTGGAATTTATGGACAGGGGAGTTCAGAGGTATTTTTTGGAGCAATCGATTTCTTTGCAAAAGCATTAAATCACCGTCCATTCGATTTAACTGTAAAAACTCGGGCCGTTCAAGTACTAGTTGAAAGTGGGAAAGTAGTTGGCGTAAAGGTCCTATCTTCAGAAAAAAAACCTTATATTTTAAAAGCAAAGACCGTTGTATTGTCCGCTAGTACATTTGAAACACCTCGATTGCTTCTTCACTCGGGAATTAAAGGGCAAGCCATCGGTCATTATTTAATGAATCATTCTTTTGTGTTAGCCACTGGAACAATAAGCCGTGAGGAGTTTCCGGAACCTTTAGGAACTTTAAGCATTTTAATTCCTTCAACACCTGATAGGCACTATCAAATACAGCTAAGAGGACCAAATGGATATTTTTGGTACCAACCATACCAAACAAAACCTTTTCTAAAGGAACTAGAAATAAACTTTCTTTGTTCTGGTGAGGTTGAACCTAGATTTGAAAATAAAGTTACATTAGATCCCTATAAAACGGATGAATTCGGGGTGCCAGAAGTACACATACATTTTTCCTATAGTGAAAAGGATCAAGCCATCATCCGTGAAATTGCTGGTGCAATTGAACAGATATCTTCTTTTTGTGGTATAAGTATGTATTCGAAATCGGGCCAGCCTTCCATCTGTCTAATGCCGCCGGGTGATCAAAATCATGACTCAGGGACCTGCCGAATGGGTATTGATCCATCAACCTCTGCAGTCAACAAGTATGGGCAAATACATGGTGTGAAGGGACTGTATGTTGCTGATAACAGTGTCATTCCTTCCATCGGTTCGGCAAACCTGACACTGACGACAGTTGCCTTAGCCATTCGAACAGCAGATTATATCATCCATCAGAATCAGGAGCGTGCCTTCACATGATTACATTAACAGCTTTTGGTGATGAAATTTCACCTGATTTGGAAATACAAATGGATACTTTGGCCTCCGAAGGGATTTATTATATTGATTTACGTGGTGTAGGAGGAAAAAATGTTTTACAACTGAATGATGATGAAGTTGCAGAAATAAAAAAACGCCTGGATGCTCGAGGTTTTCGCATTTCCTCCATCGCTTCACCGATCGGGATTATTCCTATAACAGATGATTTTACTCCACAGCTTAATGATATGAGACGGGCCATTTATTTAGCCAAATATTTTGGTACACCCTACATTCGGATTCGCTCTTTTATCATTCCTCAAGGAGAAAATCCTTTAAAGTATAGAGCTGAAGTTTTAAGGCGAATAAAAGATCTGACTCATATCGCTGAACATGAAAGTGTTATCCTTCTTCTTGAGAACGATACGACAATGTATGGGGATACCGGGGAACGCACACTTGATATTCTTCAAAGTATCAACTCCACTAATCTTCGTTTTGCGTTTGATCCGGTTAATTTTTTACGCTCCTCAGTGCTTCCAATGACACATGCCTATCCTCTTGTAGAGCCTTATATTTCTTACATTCATCTGAAGGATGCTCAAATAGATACTGGTAAAGTGGTTCCGCCTGGAGAAGGTGACGCTGAAATTGAAAAATTACTTACTTCAATACAAGAGAAAAAATATTCCGGATTTATATCGATTGAACCAAAGGGTATGCCAGGTATTGCTGATCGGGATTTCTTCTTGGTTGCAGCAAAAGAATTGAAAAGGCTTTTAAATAAAATAGGATTAAAATGGGATAAAAATAATCCCTATCTGGATACTTACAGTAAATTTTCTACTTCATCTGCCATTAAACAGAAACAGGCTTCTTTTCCCCCGGCTTGCCCTCAGGTGATCTCACCGGAAACTGTTGATTCCTGGATTCCACTCACCCCGTTAGAAAAAATGGCGCAAACAGATTATGATGTGTTGATTGTAGGGAGTGGAGCAGGAGGAGGAGCTGCCTTATGGCGGCTTTGTGATCAATGGAGAAATAAAGGAAAACGAGTTGGTATGATTGAAGCAGGAGACCTATTGTTGCCAACACATGTTGAAAATCTCGGATTACTCTCCCGCGAACGTGCATTACAATATATTTCTTCTATAACAAGACCACTTGGGAAAAGACTTCCTGAATTTTCAGGTGCAAAACAAGTTTTTGGCCTAGGGGGCCGGACTATACAGTGGGCAGCAGCTTGTCCTCGAATTCCTTCCTATCTTATTTCACAATGGCCTATCCCACTAAAAGAAATGAATATTTACTACAAAATCGCTGAACAGGTCTTGAATGTGAATAAAACCTTTTCGAAATCGAGTTTACCCACTCGAATCATTCTAAACCGTCTTTGGGCAAATGGATTTTTTAAAGCGACAAGTATTCCTTTTGCTGTCGACATAACACCTACTAAATATGGCGCGATCCATTCCAATGCTGTATTTAGTTCCATCCTATTCCTTGCAGAAGCTTTAAATTACAGACCATTTGATCTTGCTGTCAATGCTCGTGCCGTTCAACTGCTTATTGAAAAAGGAAAAACAGCGGGTGTTAAGGTCGTATCTCCGGATTTGAAATCATACTGGATCAAAGCAAAAACGATTGTTTTGTCGGCAAGTACTTTTGAAACTCCACGCCTGCTTCTTCATTCAGGAATTTCTGGTCCAGCCATTGGCCACTTTCTTATCGATCATTCTGCTTTAGCTGCAAATCCAATAATCAACCGGATGTTGTTACCAGAGGATTTGGGGAGGATTGGTATTTTGATTCCAAATACGAAGGACAATCCTTATCAAATCGAATTTGGCATGCTTGAAAAACCGCTTCAAGATGAGTTAGAGATGATCTTCCATGGTTATGGAAATGTAGAACCACGATTTGAAAACATGATCTTTCTTGATCCCTATGAGAGAGACAAATATGGTGTACCAAAGATCCAGGTTCATTTCAATTTTAGTAATCGGGATCGAGTTGTCATTCAGCATTTGGCAGCAGGAATGGAAAGGGTTCTTACGTCCTTAGGCATCATTGACGGGCAGCCCAAGATTTATCTGCGTGCACCCGGGGATGATAACCATGAATCAGGAACTTGCCGCATGGGTAATGACCCTTACACTTCTGCAGTTAATAAATTCGGTCAAATTCACGGCATTTCAGGACTTTATGTAGCGGATAACAGTATCTTACCGACTTTAGGGGCCAATCCTACACTTACAACAGTTGCCTTGGCCATTCGAACAGCAGATTATATTATTCATCAAAACAAATAAATATGGTTGCTGAAAAGCTTCATGGATGGTTAACTGGTGCTTATAGTAAAGAACCAGCTGCCATTGATGCGGCTTTTCTTATTGAACAAATTTACATTACGATTAATGTAAAAACATCAGGATGTGGTATATTAGGAGGATATACAGGTTATTTATAATGGAAAATAATATAATAGGTTTTAATTCGGAAAGAAAGAGTGATACCTACCTTGAAATACAAAGGAAGAATAGTAACAACCTTAATTAGTATAATTGTTGGAATACCTTATGTTGCTTATAATTATAAAACACTTCAAAGTTCGATTCGGACGTTCATAGATACAACTGTTTTGATTGTAACTACCGTGACACTCTGGTGGCTGGGAAAACAATATGACAAGGCTAAATTTTATTCCGAAAAAGACTATTTAACTGGACTTTACAATAGACGTTTTATTGAGGAGGTTTTCCCAAAACTAATATCATCAGCGAAAAAAATCGAACAACTAAGTATATTAATATTAGATTGTAATGACTTTAAACAAATAAATGATACATATGGTCATAAATATGGAGATCTGGTACTTGAAAATATTTCGATTATACTTTTAAAAAGCACTAGCGTCAGTGACATTATCGCAAGATGGGGAGGAGATGAATTTTTAATCATTTCGCCCTTCTCAGATCAAACTGGAACTGAAGGAATGATCAAGAGGATTGAACAAGGATTGAGAGAACTATCCCAAAATACAGAAAAAAAAATTTCAGTTTCTGCTGGATTTGCTATTTATCCAAATGATGGAAAAGATATGGACAGTCTAATTAAGATTGCTGATAAAAATATGTATAAATTAAAAACCTTAAGTAAAAAAGCTACCCTTAAAAAAATATGAAACAATAAAAAATTATAATTCAATTAATTAGAGCGATTGTTCAATAAGAACAGTCGCTTTTTTACTAACGAGGAGGGTGTTTAATTAGAAATGATAATTATGTGTGAAAAAATGTTCAGATAAACAACGTGGAGTCATTAGTACCGACCATAGCTTTCTACTGTTACAACGAGAGAATGGAAGAATATAACAGTATGTAGAAAGGAGTTCCACATGAAGATGATTGATGAGTACTTCGAAACAGCGATGGAAGCCTGGAGTATGATGCAAAAGACTTCTGTTGATAACCTTGGAGGTTTATCCATTGTTATTCAAGACGGTACATCAATAAAAGTGCGTAGAATGAGCAAAATTGGCTACACAATCCCATTTGATTCACATAAAATAAAGCAAATTTTAGTTTTGGGGTTGGTAATAATGGAACTTCCAAAGAATATGAGCAATAACAGAAAAGATTTCAGCGAGAAAAAAAGTAATAAAATTTTAGGACTGGAAAAAGAGGTTGCATTAGGGCTTTGGATTCAAGTAATAGGTCAGATCATTGAAATTAAAGGTTTATCAGGGCTTTTGCATATTGAGGAAGATGCAAATACAATAGGTGAACAACAAATACTAACTGGTGTTTGGATTAAGACGATTGGACAAATATTAGAGGCTATTTCTGTATCAAGTCAAATAGGAGAAACAGATTTAATTAAACTGCTGCAAGAACAAAAACTCGCCATCACAGGAGATATGCTTGTGTCAATTGGTTCAGCTTATGAAGTAATCGGAGGAATTCATGTACTTGAAGAGGAAACAGACAAAATTCCTCGCATAGTTCCATAACGAAAAAGATCGGACATTTGCAAAAATAGTATCAGTATATCCAAGCTTTAGAGATTAATTGCGATTGTTTTGAGTTTTTTGCACCAGAACCCATTTTTTTCTTCTGTTTTTATATTTGGTTTTCTTTTATACTAGAATGAGCTTAACAATGAGGTAAACTGTATGGAACATACTAAAAACTTGCTCTTACAAGTAATGATTATTTTGATCCCTGTCTTTTTTTATTCTATGTATTTAACCAATCGTCATCAATTCATCGAAACGAAACGTCAAAAATTAATTTTCAGTTTCTTGGCAACGATTACGTTAGTATTGTGCATGTCCTTCCCGATCTATTCGGATGTAAACGAGCGAAATGACCTACGGTTTGTAGCTCTTATGATAGGTATATTTTATGGAGGTGGATACGCAACAGGTATTGTTCTCACGATCATCTTATTGTTGTATCGCTGGTATTTCGGGGGGGCAGGATTTTATTCAACGGTATACGAAGTCCTTTTCTTCTTACCCATGTTTTTTTTAGCATATCCACGTTTCATCCAACAGGATCGAGCAGGTCGAATGAAACTGGCTTGGATGATAACATCGGGGATGTCCTTGATCTTCATCCTCGTGGATTTTCAAGAGATAGATTTTTTTAACCACACACTTCAGGAAATTTTAGCGATATGTGTTGCCACCATCGTAACCGTCTTTTTGATTGAAACCTTAAGGGAAAATGCCCAGTTACACATGGAAGCTCAACAGGCGGAAAAATATAAGATACTCGGAGAATTGGCCAGTTCCTTTGCTCATGAAGTACGAAATCCCATGCAGACCAATCGAGGATTTCTCCAGTTACTTCTACAATCGCCAATTTCAGAGACGTATAAAAGGTATGTTCAAATTTGTATAGAAGAAGTGGATCGAACGAATGACGTCATTACCGAATATCTTTCGCTTGCCAAGCCAGAAGCGGATACGAAAGAGTCCGTCGATGTTTGCCAAAAAATACAAACAGTCGTCAAGATTCTCTACTCCTATGCTTTAGAACGAAAAGTAAGCATTGACGTCCGACTTCCGGAGCAAGAGTGTGCGATATTGGGTCATCCCCCAAAAATGAAACAAGCCTTCCTCAATATCATCAAAAATGGCATCGAAGCGATGCCTCAAGGTGGTGCGGTTTCCATTTGCGTGAAACAGGAGTCACAGCATGTGATGATCCAAATCCAAGATGAGGGAGTGGGGATGAATGAAGACGAAGTGAAACGTCTTGGACAACCATTTTATTCCCTGAAAGAAAAAGGAACCGGCATAGGACTCATGGTGAGCTATCGCATTATCGACTCGCTTCATGGAAAAATCACCGTCCAAAGCCAAAAAGGAAAAGGAACCACGTTTACCATTCGGTTCCCTCTCCATAATTGTAAAAATATCATCGCCATTAACTGACAAACATGAGCGTTAGCTAGCGTGTCGCAAGACTACAATAAATATCCAATATTGTGCATAAGTAAGACAACAAATGATTCCTGGAGAGTTGATGAAACGTATATCAAAGTAAAGGGTCAATGGATGTACTTGTATCGTGCAGTAGATTCCGAAGGAAATACCATTGATTTTTATCTAAGTGAATCAAGAGATAAACAAGCAGCCAAGCGCTTTCTCAAGAAAGCCTTGGCTTTTTCGTATGTTTCCAGACAACGTGTCATAACAGTGGATAAAAACCCAGCTTATCCTGTAGCAATTCAGGAGTTAAAAGAGGAGAAGCGTATGCCTGAAGGGGTACGGAAACGATTCATTAGTGAAAAATGCCCAGGTTTAGGGACGATCCAGAAATTAAGTGAAACTTTTCCATTTCAAATTCTCAGGTAAATATAGCGGAAAATAAAGCATTGTTTGGTATTTAACACACACCTGCAATAGGGGACACGTCATATGATACATTAGCTTTTGAATTTAAAAGTGATTCAATCACTACTGCCATATAGAACAGTCTTATGGGGGGAGAGGCTTTTTTTAAAAAAGGTACTTCAGGAGGGACATTTTGAAGACATTAATATTGGAGAACATTTTAACAGCAATGAACATTCAACCTAATGAAAAGCAAAAAGGTATACGAATTAAGAAGGTCACTTATAACAGATTTGAAATTAGGAGTCATACGTTATTTTTTCGTTGGAACAATAGAGCGGTGCCTGTTGAATCTATACAGAAATACAAAAATGTATTCATCGTTACTGATACACCATTTCCTCATATGGAAAGATTAAATCCTAATCAAATCATTATGGTAGAGGATCTCAAAGACAGTTTCTTTAAATTTACTTCGTATTACAGGCATCTGTTTAACATTCCTGTAGTCGCCATTACTGGTACATGTGGAAAGTCTACTACGAAAGAAATGCTAAAACACATTTTGGAAGAAACACACAAGGTGCAGGCAACAATATCAAGCAAAAATGCCAATTGTTACAACCTTCCTTATTTAATGGGAATTGATGAAGATACGGATGTGGCAGTGTTTGAAACAGCCGTATCTTCAAAAGGGGATATGACGGAGTCCTGTAAGTATTTTTACCCGACGATTGGGATTATGACAATGATTGATGTGGATCATACGGATAAAATTAGATCATTTGATAATTATCTAGCGGAAAAGGCAAAAATAATGCAAGGTATGAACAATAAAGGAATTCTCATCCTCAATTCGGACGACCCATATCTCTCCACCATTGATACTTCTAAATTTATGGGAGAGATTATAACGTTCGGAAAAAACAAGGATGCTATTTTTAGGATTAAGGAGTATCAATATCAATCCTCCGGCATGACTTTTTGGATGGAATATAAGCAAAGGGGATTTAAAGGATATATACCGGGTCTTGGTGAGCATAGTGTATATAATGCAGCCGCTTCATTAGCAGCTGCTGCAATCTTAGGAGTGGATATTCACTATGCTATAAAGAGATTATCTTCTTATCATCACATGAGATCCCATTTTCAAATCATTGAAGGACGAAATCAAATTACGTTGGTGGATGATACTTGGAAGTCAAATCCTGCTTCCTTAAGAAAAGGCTTAGAAACATTAAGCAGGATTGCATTGCCATCCCAAAGAAAAATTGCTGTTCTGGGAAGAATGGCAGCACTGGGAAAATATGCAGATGAAGAATACGAAAAGGCAGGAAACCTAATCGGTGCTTCGGGGGTCGATATTCTCGTCACCAAAGGGTTTATTGCAAAAGATTTTGAAAAGCCAGCTATAGAGGCAGGAGTAAATCCGCATAATGTTTATCATTTTTCAGATGCAGATGAAATGAAGAGGTTTTTTGATTCATTTTTAATCCCAAATGACATTGTTTATTTCAAAACGGGCGGGGATGACTCAGACTTCGATGATGTCATCGAATATTTAAGAAGTTAAAATGGTAGAAACTTTCCTCATAAAAAAGCAGCTTTCCTTTAATGAACGGCAACTCAATTGTTCACAATTGGAGGTGCTGTTCATGAGTTGGCAAGCTGCCTTTTTGGAGATTAAAATATTTGTTCCATGATGATAACCTGTAATAACTTGCTAATCTGGCTTTATTTTATTTCCTGTTTGTATCAGCTAAATATTTAGCATACAAAATCGTATTTTTGGCTACATCTAATTCAAGATTATATATATTAGGTGGGCCTGGTCTCCAATTTACTTCAAAAAGCCATAGTTTTTGGTTGGCATCAATTCCGACGTCAATTCCTAATTCATCCAATTCATTGTCATATAAAGAATCAAAATGATTTGAGAAACTTATCGCAAACTGTTCAAGATACCTTTGAATATCATACCAGGAGTTACCAAACTCTGTTTTTAAAAAAATATCCAGGTAAGTACTATAACCACCACTCTTCATATTAGATGTGATGGTCCCTAAACGCCCGATCCGTGGATAAATAGAAGTAATAACCCATTTTCCTTCTCCATTTTTTTGTACATGCAACCGGAAATCAAAAACATGACCAGATTTTGTTTGACTTTTAATAAACTGTTGAACTACGTATTCTTGTTCTTGTATTTTGTGAGATAACAAGTCTAACAATTGTTTTTCATTTAAGGATGATTCTAATCCTGCATCATTCATTTTGTAATGATTTGCACCATATTTTTCAATAAAAACAACGCCCCCTCCTTGATGCCCCGTTAACGGTTTGATAATAACTTTTTTATACCGATGGATCATGTCAAAAAAAATCTGAACGTCAGTTAATTCATAAAATGGAATAAGGTAATGTGTAAATTTATTTGCCTTTTTTATTCTGTTATATACCGTTAATTTGTCCCCAATAGAATGACTTGTAAACGGAATCCTATCAAACAAATAATCAAAGATCTGTTTAGTTTTCTCACTTGCAAGATAACTTGCATTATAAATGACATCAGGGAAAGGAAATTCCTTTTCAATCCATTGTCCATTTTCATAGGCTTTTCCTAAAATTTTTTGCTGTTTTATATTCACCTTCCCTAGGGTAAAGTAAAAAAAAGTTACACCTTCTGCTTTTGCTGCAGCGGCATAAGCATATGCTTTCTTTACATTACTTGGATCACTGCGATGATGAAGCATGCCAATTAACGTCATTATCTTCTTTTCCACCTCTCCACATTCTTTTTCTGATATAAAGACTAGAATTTTTGTTCAATCATTAATAACTCATCTAAATTCTTAAAACCTCTGTTTTTATAGATCACACTCATTATTTGTCACTTGGAATTTTTAAATGGGGTCAAGGTAGAAATGTATTTCGCTAGCTGCTCTCATAGCAATTCTTTTCGCTTCGAATTTACCCTCTGAGGATGCCAAAATGTATCCGCAGCGATCTCCCATTGATAAAGGCGGACGTACTATCTGTCCTTGTCGGGGTTTTATATACACCTCTTCTACACCGGGATATTGAGTAACGCGTTCTTTCCCCGTTACCTTCATTAATTTTCCTTTAGAATCAACTGTTAAATAATGTGCATATACATACTTACTGTGTTTTTTAGTAAGGCAAGGCTCATTTCCTAACATTAATTGAATGGTTTCCTCTACTAAATTAATTCCATATCCGACTTCAATGATTCGATTCATCGCTCCACCTGAGATTCTCGGGTTAATTTCAATTAATTTCCAAACTCCATTTACTAAACGCATTTCAAGGTGACAGGCACCATTTTTCATTTGAAAAGCCTTTAAGATGGAAGTTACTGTCTCAAGGATACTATTGTATATTCTTTGATTGACATCTGTTAATAAACAATATCCGGTTACGATAAAACGTTGTAAAAGAGTAATCTGTTGTTCGATTATCGCGACAATATGAACTTTTCCATTGTGTACTAAAACTTCAATTAAATATTGGGGTCCTATTAGATACTCTTCCAGTAAAATCTGTTCATTTTTTTTTAGTAATTCTTGTAATGCCAGCTTCAACTGATTCTCGTTATTTGCCAAATAGACATCTTTTGAGCCGGCAGATGTGGGAGACTTTACAATAAGAGGTAAATAGTTTTTGGCTTGACCAATAAAATTCTCTAATGAAAAATCTTCTGGTTTATAAAGGGCATAATAAGGAGAATTTGGGTGTCCTTTGAGAAGCTCACGAGTTAAAACTTTATTTTCCATTTTTAATATTGAATCAGTAGAGACTACACTTGAACAAAATTCTTCTGATAAGGCAGCTGCTGCATGAACGTAAGAATGTACAAAACTAAAAATGCCTTTTATTCGTTTACCTTGTCTTTGTAGTTTGCTGAGGGTTTTTTTTATTTCATCATAATTGGATAATTCTACTAAAATCATTTGATGGACTTCGGGAAATTCTGTTCTTTGGTGAATGTATTTTTGCCTATTGGTTAATAACACCGTAAAATATCCGAGTCTCTCTGCAGCTTTTATTGCTTCTCTACTGGATCCGGATTTGTTAGTTTCAATAAATACAATGGTTTGCATAAGCTTTGTCATCCTATCTTTTTGGGTTTTTATTGAAGGATTTAGCTTTACCAGTTTTATTCGAATAAACTGATAAGTACAATTTATTATATTGTTATAAGACCACAGTGGTATGGACAATCGTCATGATTCTTAAGACAATTAAATGAGAAATTGTACTGAGTTCACAAAAGGAGTGTTATTGTACTACCGGTGCAGTGTTATGGAAGAGGGGGGTTTGTGTATTATTTGTAGGATGTTTAAAAAGTTACAAACGAATGGGTTTACGTGTAAAAAAAATAGGACTGCTGTTTCAGCAGTCCCATTGTTCTTTTACGTTTCAAGTAAATGACAGGGTAGTTCAATAACAATATCAGTTGTACCATATACATCTGCATTTAAAATGTAGTAGATGGTACAATTTCAAAAATAGTACCTTGGTTAAAATCAGTCACTTTCATAGAGCCATAAACCCCTAAATATAGTCTAGTTTGATCCAGATTCGTTCCCAAATTAACATAATAAGCTGATTGAGACCCAAAATTATAATCGGTTTCAATCACACTAAAATCATTTAATTTACCATCTGTTCTAACCCTGCTATAAGCTAAAACCCCTCTAACCGGAGGTCGAGATTCTTCAACACGGGCAAGGTCGGTAAACACAACACTTCCCGTTAAATTGGGGATTCCATTCCCCATAAAGGCTTGCACTCCTGTAAGTGCCGTTCCTCCAAACTTATCGGGGCGGGGATCTTTATGAAAATAACTAGTTAGAGGCTGAAGACGTCTCGCAGAAGTGTTTACAGCTTCATTGTAATAAGCAATTGTTTTCTCATCCAAAGTCGGATTTGCAGAACAGCCCCTTATAATTGACGTAGGAAAAGCCCCTTCCCACCCTCGCCAGCCAAAGTTAATAAATCCTTCTTGGTCAGGTTCGGTGGATCTTAAAGAAGCTTGAATCAGCTGAGTAACCGGTATTGGTTTATAATGAACGAATGAAAAAATCGACTCTACCAAATCCTGTCCGACATTTCCCACATATTTGATATACTGTTTATTAAACTTTTGATATGAAATGCCTGGTATATTGCGAACCCCTTTGGCAATTACCGTGAGCGTTTCCTGAATAGTTGCAGGAAGTTCATTAAAACGTGTGACTATAGGTGGATTGTTGATAAATGTATTCTTACTTACATCAATTTCAATGATTTTACCGGCGATTTCCATATCGTTCTGGCTTAAATTAAATGGATCATAGCCTGATCCACCATCTCCGGTTGTTAAAACAAGTTTTCCTGTTTCAGGTGAAAAGTTTAAGCTATTGACACCATTATGATTTAAAAATGGTCTTCTTAAGTTAAGTAAAGTCCGTCGTTTTTGAGGTTGACCATTCGATTGTAAGATCCATTCTTCAACTGTATCAATATGATCATATTGAGTTTCTCTATTTATCCACCTTAGATTTAAAGTGCTGGGATCACACGGGTTAGGATTAAAAGGTTCAGGAAGAGCACCTGGACCTTGTGTTCCAGCTACTGAATAATGAAGATAAAACAGACCGTTATAATAAAATTCGGGATGAAATGCTAGCCCTAGCAATCCCCGTTCATCATATCCACCACCAGAAACACCTAGTTTGATGACTCGCGGGCGAATATCTAAAAAAGTCTTTAAACTTGAGTTTCCTATGTAAAAGATCTCTCCTACCTGGGTTGCAATAAATAATCTTTCAATTGAGTCACCCGGAAGTATAGTTGATTTCAAAATAGTGGGTAAATTTATCTTGCTTACAATGGGCCGTAAACTAACCTTAATTTTTATCAACTAACTTTACCTCCTTCTTAATTGTTTTCTTTTTTAAGAATATGATTAGAACTGTTCTATTAGTACCAAATTAGGGCAGGGGAGTCTGACAACTATCCTGCTTACTTTAATAGAAGAAGAGATCGTCTATCAACCTGGTACTCTGGAATGTACAACGGGTGGAATGGAAAAAGAGCCAATTTTTTAGACTTGAAATGACCCAATAATTGTGATTTCATAATGAAGTAAACTTATAAAATGAAGGAGCGAGAAAGATGAAGTTTCCTAAAAAAATTATACTAGATTCTGTTGCCGAACGTAAAAACCATGAAAGTTACGGAATAGAATTTATTCAGGAACTTGGAAATGATGATGCTGGATATTCCGAGATGGTAGTAATTATTTTCAAATTCAAAGATAAATATTATAGTGTGGATATCCATCATGTAAATGGAGAAAACAATTACGACCATTGGGATGATGAAATAGATTGTCCAGAGGTAGTTAGGAAAGAGGCTATTCAATATTATTGGGAAGAAGTCAAACTATCTAAAACGACTATATCACTTTAAATAATATTATGTCTTTCATTTTAAACGATACTCATATATAATATAGCTAATTGAATATAAATAACTAGGGGAGCCCAATAAGTTGGGCTGAGAAAGAAACACGATGAAGTTTCTTGACTCTTGGGACCTGATCTGGATCATACCAGCGTGGGGAAGTTAGAATAGACAATCTTTACTACACCTATACTTCTGCATACATATTAGCCGGGTCCAACCATTTATGGTCCCGGCTTTTTGATGTACTTTTATAAGCTTTTCCACTTGTTATGTTCTGTATCTCGTCCTTTATATTCAAAAAAAGGAGAGATTTATTATGTCAACGAAATCATTAAACGAACAAAATATTTCCATCATGTCTAGTTTTCCAGGAAGTAAAAAAGTATATGTAACAGGTTCGAGATCCGACATTAAAGTGCCAATGCGTGAAATTGAGTTAAGCCCGACAACAGGTACGTTTGGTGAAGAGGAAAACCTTCCAGTACGCGTGTATGATACAAGCGGTCCTTATACGGATCTAAATTATTCTGTTGACATTTCAAAAGGTCTTCCTGCTATTCGAAGCACATGGATTCATGAACGAGCAGATGTTGAAGAATATGAAGGTCGAGAAATTAAGCCTGTAGATAATGGGTATAATGATGAAAATGATCCTCGTGCCAATCATAACGTGTTTCCGGGTTTGAAGCGCAAACCATTACGTGCAAAAAAAGGGAAAAATGTGACACAGCTTCATTATGCAAAAAAGGGAATTATTACTCCTGAAATGGAATTTATCGCAATAAGGGAAAATATGAAACCTGAATTTGTGCGTGATGAAGTTGCAAAAGGTCGAGCGATTATTCCTTCTAATATCAATCATCCAGAGTCAGAACCTATGATAATAGGACGTAATTTTCATGTTAAAATTAACGCGAATATCGGTAACTCTGCTGTTTCATCATCCATCGAACAAGAGGTTGAAAAAATGACATGGGCCACGCGTTGGGGTGCTGATAATATTATGGATCTATCAACGGGTAAAAACATTCATAAAACACGAGAATGGATTATTCGAAACTCAGCTGTTCCTGTCGGCACCGTCCCCATTTATCAAGCACTTGAAAAAGTAAATGGTGTTGCTGAAGATCTTACATGGGAAATTTACCGTGATACCTTGATTGAACAAGCGGAGCAAGGTGTTGATTACTTCACCATTCATGCTGGTGTTCTTTTACGATATGTTCCATTAACCGCAAAACGGTTAACAGGTATTGTATCCCGCGGTGGATCAATCATGGCACAATGGTGTTTACACCACCATAAAGAAAGCTTTTTATATACTCACTTTGAAGAAATCTGCGAAATAATGAAGTCTTATGATGTTGCATTCTCATTAGGGGATGGTTTACGTCCAGGGTCTATTGCAGATGCCAATGATGAAGCGCAGTTTGCAGAATTAGAGACTCTTGGAGAGCTAACAAAAATTGCTTGGGAACATGATGTACAGGTAATGGTTGAAGGACCTGGACACGTACCTATGCACCTAATTAAAGAAAATATGGATAAACAACTAGAAGTGTGTCAGGAAGCACCATTCTACACACTTGGACCTCTTACGACTGATATAGCACCTGGTTATGATCACATTACATCAGCTATTGGGGCTGCAATGATTGGTTGGTATGGTACAGCTATGCTTTGTTATGTAACGCCTAAAGAACATTTGGGTTTACCGAATAAAGAGGATGTTCGTGTAGGGGTTATTACTTACAAAATTGCCGCCCATGCTGCTGATTTGGCAAAAGGACATCCAGGAGCCCAAAAAAGAGATGATGCCTTATCAAAAGCTCGTTTTGAATTCCGTTGGAGAGATCAGTTTAATTTATCTTTAGATCCTGAACGAGCGATAGAATATCATGATGAAACTTTACCTGCGGAAGGTGCAAAAACAGCACATTTCTGTTCAATGTGTGGACCAAAATTTTGTAGCATGAGAATCTCTCAAGATATTCGTAATTATGCGAAAGAAAACAAACTTGATACGAAGGAAGCTATTGAAACAGGTATGAAGGAAAAAGCTAAGGAGTTTAAGCAATCTGGGGGCAGCATATATCAGTAACTTTCTTGGGTTATACGTATGAACTAGAAAACACCACTCTGAAGTGATGTTTTCATAGAAACTATGCTTTTACTCGGAGAAGATTTACCTAATCAATGTTCTACCAGGCTTGATACTGAAACACTTTGTTTATTATTTGGTTCATCGAGAGGATGGATTGTAGTTGTCCCGTTTTGTTGATCTACATGCTCAATATAGATACGTGTTCCGTTATACGTTACATTAGCCATAGTCGGTGAATTAGTAATTTCTTGTGCTCGTTGTACGTCCATGTCACGACCTCCTTTCTAAATAAAAGCCATTTTAAGTATTTCCTTTGAACTACTTGTTATACGTTTATTTTAGAAATAATGTTATTTGATTACCTTTTTTTGTACATTTTGGGTTAAATACGACATAACAGAAAAAAGAAGGGATAAAGATCCTTTCATGTTTCTCTCTTTTTTGTATGAATAAGCGGGCAGTTTCAAACCCGCTTATTCATAATTCATATTATTTAGCGCTAAATGTTTTTAATTCAGCAAGAGTTGCAGGAACTTTTAAAGATCCAGATTTAATTTTATCTGTCCAATCTTTAACTGCTTTATCAATGGCATCTTTGTTAGCAGATTTAGCATTAATAGGAGCTAAGCCAACCCCGTCTTCAGCTAATCCGTAGAGAATATTCTTTCCACCAGGGAAATTACCTGCTATTGCTTTTTTAGAAGTATCTTGTACTGCTACATCAACGTGCTTAAGAGCAGATGTAAGAACCACGTCTGGACCCATGTCGTTTTGGTCACGGTCTACACCAATTGCCCAGATTTCACGGCTAGGATTTTTTTTCTTTAAGTCAACTGCTTCTTTGAATAAACCATTACCAGTTCCACCAGATGCATGGAAAATTACGTCCGCACCAGAAGAGTACATTTTTGAAGCGATAGTTTGACCCACCTCAGCTTTGTCAAAAGCACCAGCATATTGGACATCAACTTTTACTGATGGTTTTGCTGCTTTCACACCTGCTAAGTAACCAGCTTGGAAACGTTCAACTACAGAACTTTGCATACCGCCGATGAAACCGACATGGTCATTCTTCGTTGTAAGGGCTGCTGCAACCCCAGCAAGGAAAGCTGCTTCTTGCTCCTTAAAAAGAATACTTGCAACGTTTGGCTCTTTAACTTCGGAATCAATAATAGCGAATTTTGTATTCTTTTGTTGCTTCGCAATCTCATCTACTGCGTTTTGCATTAAGAAACCAATACCGTATACTAAATCAAAGCCTTGACGTGAGAGTGTATTTAAATTTGTTATATAGTCAGCATCAGATGTGGACTGAAGGTAATCATATCCGCGTTTGCCTTTTTGCAAGTTATTTGCTTTACCAAAAGCTTGAAGACCTTCCCAAGCAGATTGGTTAAATGATTTGTCATCAATACCGCCAATATCAGTTACCATACCAACAGAGAACTCTTTTGCTTTGTTACCACCAGTACCTGTATTATTCTTTGCGTTATCAGTAGCCTTTCCGCAAGCACCTAAAAGTGTTCCAGCTACTAGGAAAAGCGATAGTGCCATGCCAATTTTCCGCTTTTTCAAGTTGTTGTACCCCCTAAATATTTGATTTATTAGTAATGAGAAAAACAAGCATTATTTCCGTTTTTATAATCGCTTATTAATAAGCACCACGTAAACTTGTTTATTTTAATAGGTTACCGAAAATAGGAAAGCTTTATTCATTTGATCGAAGTGCCCTCGAACTAAAACACAAAAATTTAAATTAAGATTGTGAAATATTACACTTAAACGGCAGGTAAGTGTAAGAAGGAAAAAGGAGTTGTTTTGTATATTTTTCAAAATAAATCAGAGAATAAAAAGATGAAAGAAAACAATGGAGGAATTGACAATGAAGGAAAGTAATCAAAATCAGAATGATCCTAGAAATAAAATGAAAATATTTAAAAACATAAATCAGTCAGCTTTAAACTACGTGCAGCCAGCTATTGAAAATGCGGCAGAATCGTCTCGAGATGCAACTCAAAATTTAGTTAACAATACAATCAATAACCAAGAAACGTAATGGTTTTAAGTCAAGTGATACTAGTTTTGAAAGGGGATATTATGGAAGAGAATAAAAAGGTACCGCAGAAATTAAGTTATGAATCAGATGGAAAAATGGGTAAAAACAACAATAGGGTAAAGGCTGACAAAAAAGATCCGTCTGAATTTTTTAATACTACACAAAGCAGTGAATGAAAAAATAAAAGAGGGTATACCCTTAAGCAGGTAGAATAAAAAATTTCGGCAGCCTTTAACTGCCGGGATCTTATGTCTATAGAAATGCGAAAGAAGTGCTCAAAATTTTGAGTGCTTCTTTTATTTTTTTTTTAAAGTTCTTACAATACCGGGGCCGCTTTCCAAAAGGGAAATACGAAATAAGCCAAAAGGTAATTCAATAGTTCTTTGGGAGTTAGGGCAGTGATGCCCCTTGTTTACCCGATTTTAATATTAATGAATATGTTTTAAAAAATTTATAATTCAATTACAAAAATTAGGGTTCTTGTTTCTTTTTCCATGACGGATCACCATAATCGTGAAATTTTTGATTCAGCTTATAGAATGCCATAGGAAGTAATACGGATACTACAGTAGAAAAGATGATAAGGTTGGAGGGCAATCGGCCGATTACTCTTTCCCACATCTAGCTCGCCTCTCTCTATTGTTTTTCACTTTCAATTATTGCTCCAGGAGTTTGGACAATGATGTCTGCTTGAACTTTAATGGTGCTTGTGGAAAAGTAATTTTTCCCATCATCCCAGTCTTGTTTGATTCGTTTCCATGTGTCATAATCTTTCCGTTGAAGATAACCACCTAACCCAAGAGCGTCAACTCTTAAATCTTCTTGAAAAGTTTTAATTGTTTTAGATACTTTTCGTTCAATTTCTTTTTCAACGGCTGTTTCCACTTTAGATAGGATTTTAGGATTCATGTAATCAAGAGAACCAAAAGACTCTCCAATTTGTCCTTCTGCCTCAATTTTAATATGAAACTGAATGTTTTCCTTATTCTTTGACTCGACCTTCACACTGCTTTTTTCCCTCTTTATTTCATAAACAACTAGCTTATTCTCTACTTTTGTTTTCAAAATACCCCCTTTATAGTCACCTGTTATCAAATTTAAACCTTCCGTGATATCACCGTTAATAAAGCCGATCATTTGATTATTAAGACCATGAAAGACGGCTGCCCCTGCAATGTTAATCTTTTGATTATCCATTTTTATTTTGGGAACGACAAAGCTTGTTTTATCTATTAAACGTTCATGAATGCTACCGATTCGTTTTTCAGGAAGAATCCTTGCGTTTTTAAATGAATTTTCAACAATTGAATCAATATGCATGACCGGAAGATTTTCAGGTGTTGGTTGAATACCCAATATAGGACCTGCTTCCCCTTCTGCAATCATAACTTTTATTCCTCTTCGTGTTTCACTATCTCGCAGGAAAAAATCAAGGACATTACCTAATGCTTTTGGTATTTTAGCGACATTTTCTGATATGATAATGGTTTGCAAATGTTCATTGAATGGTGTTCGACTCGTTTCTTCTGCTAAATGGCGCGATTGCCCCGATATAGTCTCATCCTCGATTACCAAATTATTATACGCCTTCTGTGAAGTGCCGCCTTGGCCGCCTTGGCCTGAATCTCCCTGGGATAATCCAGAGGGAACGACGAATTGATAGGTTCCTTTATAACGATATTCTCCTTCTGATTCATCTAATTTCTCACCTGTTTCCTCAGCTAAATCAATGGCTACTCCAATAATAAAGCCACGATCTTCAATTTCCACGTGATCCCAACACCCGGTAAGGAAAGCAGAAAATACTCCTAGGGTTATGCATAACTTGAATCTACTCATTTCCCTTGATTCCCCTGACTTTCGCTAGTATTAGTAAAACTGTTGGAATCAAAACTCCCAGTCCGAAGATAGAGTAACTTAAGTACCTGCCTAATACAGTCACCTCTATTAGATTTATGGGAAACATGGCGATTAGGTAAATACAAGGTGTTAGAAGAAAAATAAATGTTCTTTTTTTTACTTTTTGAAAGAGGGAACTGAAGGCCATTAAACTTACATCGAGGCATAAGGAGGCCGTATTAAAAATAGTCATAATCCAAATCATAAAAAATAACGATTCAATACGCCCAAAAAAGCCTCCTGGTACCTCTGCTTCTTTAGCAAGTTCAATCGTGGGATAAACGAGCGTGGCAGCTGTCTCTGCAGTGAAAACACCAATGGCCATCATATATATAAGTAGGTATAGAACTAACGGAATACCTGCACCAATCATGGCATATTTTGTCACTCCTTTCGGTCTGTTCACAAATGCAACATAAAAGAGAAGAATGTCAGAACCCAAAAGAGAAAAAAAACTTTCTTTGCTGCCTCTCCAATAGCCCTCCCAGCTTGTGGTGAACAAGGGAGATAGATTCTTAGGTTCAAAATTGGGGATATTCATCCCCAATACCAATAAAGCAATGAAAAGAATAATGGGAAAGAACAACAAATTTAACCGTATGACACCAACCCGAGAACCTGAAACTGCATAAACTATGACCAGTAGAAACAGTAACGCAATGATTTCTACTGGTGTCCGGGCCAATAAGTATTGTTTAGTAATGATTGCAACAAATCTCGTCTGATAGGCAGTACTTACCATATAATAAATAGCAAAGCATATGGTGATCAGTGCAGCTACAGGTTTTGAACAAATAGCAGATGCATACGTAAAAAATGTCTGGTTCGGAAAACGTAAGGCGAGTTTTGCGCTGATCCCTGTAATGAAAATGATGAAAATACCCGTTATCACTAAAGAAATCCAGCCATCAAAGAAATTCGTTTTCCCTGCCAATGTGCGTGGAATGGAAAGTACCCCTACCGCAATTGCATACGAAGCCACCATGAAGAGAATTTCTAGTTCTCCAATTTCCTCATCTCCATATTCAAAGGGCTTCACGATGAGTGTCCTCCTTTCTTTATCCCCATTCGTTTTTCATCTTCTGTTTGCAGATAGTTAGGGCGTCTTGTCAGCATAGTGATCGGGAAACGAAGAACAAGGTCTTTCCAGTCGCGGCCAAAGCTTGGGGCAAAGGGAGTTGTATAGGGGACACCCAAACTTTTTAAATTCACCAAATGGATATTAACTACAATGTAAGCCAGAATAATACCATACAATCCAAAAAGAGCCGCCGCCCCCATAAAACCAAAACGGATAATTCGAAAAGCAAGTGCCGTACTATAACCGGGCATAGAAAAAGAAGAAACAGCTGTAACCGCGACTACTATGACCATAACCGGGCTCACAATCCCTGCAGAGACGGCAGCTTGACCAATAACCAGCCCCCCAACAATTCCAATCGTTTGTCCAATCGGTTTTGGCAAGCGGATCCCGGCTTCACGTAGTAATTCCATGGTCGTTTCCATTAATAATGCTTCAATAAAAACCGGAAAAGGAACCCCCTCCCTGGTCGCAGCAATGGAAAATGCTAATTTAGACGGGATCATTCCAGGATGATACGAAACGAGCGCAATGTATAAAGAGGGTAAAAAAACAGCAATAAAGGCTCCGAGATATCGCAATATACGAACTAAGGACCCCACAATCCATCGTTCATAATAGTCTTCCTGGGACTGGAGCGTATTTCCGAAAGTCATGGGTGCGATTAAAACGAAAGGTGTTCCATCTAACAAAATCGCCACTTTCCCTTGTAAAACAGCCGCCACTACTTTATCCGGTCTTTCTGTATGATCTATTTGTGGAAACGGTGATAGAAAGTTATCTTCAATCCATTGCTCGATGTAGCCTGTTTCCAGGGCATCATCCATATCAATTGATGCCAATCTTTGATTTACTTCTTTCACAATATACGGATTCACGATTCCGTCGACATAGACGAGAACTAGGTCTTTTTTTGAACGTCTTCCTATCTTGTACGATTTGAAACGCAAATTCGGATCCCGAATAGATCTTCTAATCAGCATCGTATTGGTTCTCAGATTCTCAATGAACCCATCTCTCGGCCCGCGAATCACTGCCTCTGTAATTGGTTCTTCAATACTTCGGTTTTCCCAGCCTTTACTACCAATTGTTAATGCTTGGTCCGTACCATCTACGTAGAGTACGGTGTCTCCAGAAAGTATAGAATATAAGATTTCATCTGATGATGTGGTCCTTTTTCCTTCACCAACGGAGAGGACTGTGTTATATAATTGTTCGACAAGATGAACGGCCTTGTCCGATAATTCTTTTTCACTTACTACAGATTCAATTTGAATGTTTTTTATGATTTGATCGTTGATTACCATTTTGTCGGCTAAACCATCCAGATACACGATGGCACATCGATGATGTGTATTCCCTATAGTAAATTCCCTCGTAATGAGATCACTCGGTTTATCTAACATCGCTTTTATGTTATAAAGATTTTCATCAAGATTGGAAAACAATAGAAGAGAAAAATCTTCTTGTTCTTCCTGTATTGACTGAAACGATTGTTTTCCGGTCTTGTTTAGTTTAAAAAAGGGTTTTGAATCCAAATTATTATCCTTCCTTCGTCTTCAATGGATGTTTCTCCTATAATTTTTCTTTCATTCATTTTATGAATAAACCCTTTCTCTAAAAAATTAATGATATGGTTAAATAATCAAAAAGATTATTCTTTAATAGAATCTTTATGTTTTATGAAATGTAGACCCTTTCCATTAACAAAACAAAAAGGGTTTTCTTTAAATATTCATAAACTTTGGTGAACTCTCTTAATTTAAGTTAGTCAAGAAAGAGTAGCTTTCTATAAATATTTATCGTTTAACTTTTACGGTCGTATTTATATACCATCTGTTCTAAAAATATGTTTGCCAAAAAACATAAACTTATACCCTTGTAAAGCAGTAACTGAAGAGTCAAGAAGGAAAGAAAGAATAAACTAACAATTACGTTAACTTCTAGTTAATTAAGGATGGGAACGTACCTACATTTTAGGAGTGATGAAAATGAGACTTAAAGATAAAGTGGCGTTAGTGACAGGAGCTGGATCCTGCATGGTGTGCCGCGATCGCATAAGGATACCTTAAAGAAGGTGCACGGGTTGTCTTTGCGGACATTAATATAGAATCAGCTAATGGAAAGAACCTTTATCTGTGTAGGGTTCTTTTTCTCTATAAGAGGAATTATGCATTGTTTTATAACGTATCAACCATAATGTATAAAAAATTCAAAAAAAGACTTACAAACCGTCTAATGATGGTGTTTGTTATTAAAAATACAATTAGCTCATAAGATAGTTGGAATTTCAAAACAGGAGGACTTAATGTAGCGATGACAAAAAATCTTTCCAAACTTTAATACAAAAGATTCCTTTTCTTTACTATTTAACCATATTTAAAAATTATCTTGTCCTCCTGCAATTTTTTTAACTAGCCCATAATTTAATAATCTTTATTCTATTGAATATGGGTTGCGGTGTTTGTCAAGATAGTTGT